>CAMCEP010000308.1 GCA_945873675.1 Asaia bogorensis | reverse complement strand
CCAGCGCCGGTTTCATGGCCTGCTTCGAAGCCCTGACAGCGCGCTATCTGGCGGGCGTCACCTGGGAAGCGGCAGATGCGCTGGAAGCCCGCGCGGCGCGGCTATTGCCAGGGCTTTTCCTGGCACGGGTGGACGGCAAAAGCCCGGTCGAATACCTGACCGATGAGCATGATAAAAACCGCGTGCGCCGCGTGGCGCGCGCCTTATTGACCAAGCCCACGGATCGCCTGATGGCGGTGCGCGCGGCCTGGGGGGAAGAAATCGGCGCATGAGCAGCACCATCATCACCGCCATTCGTGGCCGCCGCGTTTGGGACAGTCGCGGGCGGCCAACCGTCGAAGCGGAAATCACCCTGGCCGGCGGTGCGATAGGCCGCGCCATTGCCCCCGCAGGTGCGAGCACCGGCAGCGGTGAGGCTTTGGACAGGCGCGATGGCGGTAGCGCTTTTGGCGGTTATGACGTGACAGGCGCGGTTGATGCCGTGAACCGCGAATTGGCCCCTGCCCTGCTGGGTATGGATGCCCGCGCGCAAGCCACTTTGGATGCGCGGCTGATCGCGCGCGATGGCACGCCGCAAAAAACGCGGCTTGGCGCCAATGCGACGCTCGCCGTTTCCATGGCGGCTGCCCATGCGGCGGCGGCGGCTTCGGGCGTGCCACTCTGGCGTTATTTGGGTGGTGACGCGCCGGATATGCTGCCCTTGCCGCAAATCCAGATTCTCGGCGGCGGCGCCCATGCCGGGCGGCGCGTGGATATCCAGGATTTTCTGGTGATGTGCCCGGCCGCGACCAGCTTTGCCGAGGCGCTCGATTGGACCGCTGAGGTCTATCGCGCCGCCGGCGCCATCATGAAGCAGCGCGGCTTGCTGCAAGGGGTGGCGGATGAAGGCGGCTGGTGGCCGGCCTTCAACGCCAATGAACAGGCTTTGGAAACCCTTGTTGCCGCCATCGAAAAAGCGGGTTTTGCGCCGGGGCAGCAGGTGGCGATTGCGCTTGATATTGCCGCGACGGATTTCGGCAAGGGCGGGCGTTACAAGCTTGGCCTGGAAGGCCGTGAACTTGGCACGGATGAGATGATCCGCATGTTGCTCGGCTGGATCGCGGCCTATCCGATCGCGTCCATCGAAGACCCGCTGGCCGAGGATGATGCGGCGGGTTTTGCCGCCTTCACCCGCGAAGTGGGCGGGCGCATCCAAGTGGTCGGCGATGATTTCCTGGTGACGGATGCCGCGCGTGTCCGCCGCGCTGCGGCCGTGGGGGCGGCCAATACCGTGCTGATCAAACCCAATCAGCGCGGCACGCTCACGGAAGCCAAAGCGGCGTGGGATGCCGCTCGGGAAGTGGGCTTCGCCGGCATTGTCAGCGCCCGGTCTGGTGAGACCGAGGATGTCACCATTGTGCACCTCGCCATGGGTTGGGGTGTCGGCCAATTGAAGGTCGGTTCCTTCGCGCGGTCTGAACGGATGGCGAAGTGGAACGAGGCACTTCGCGTGGAAGAAAGCCTGGGTGCCAGGGCACGCTTCGCCGGCGGCGCGTATCTTGGGCGGTCCCGGCCATGAAAGTGTTGCTGCATTATGATGCCGGGCCGGGGCTGGCGGCGCAGCTTGCCACCCTGCCCGGTATTGATCTGACCATCTGTCCTGAGGCCGATGCGGCGCTTTACGCCCGCCTGCTGCCGGAGATTGAGGTGATTTGGCACGTACTTCGTCCCATCACCGCTGCCGATATCGCTGCCGCGCCGAAACTTCGCCTGATCCAGAAAATCGGTGTCGGCGTGAACACCATTGACCTGGAAGCTGCCCGCGCCCGCGGGATTGCAGTGTGCAATCTGCCGGGGACCAATAGCCGGGCAGTGGCGGAGATGACCCTTTTGCTGATGCTGGGTGCGCTGCGCCGCATCGCCTATTTTGATGCCGAGACCCGCGCCGGGCGCGGCTGGTCCCAGGCCCCTGCCCTGCAGGATGGCTTGTTTGAACTGGGCGGGCGCAAGGTGGGCCTGGTTGGCTATGGCGCGGTGCCGAAGCTACTAGCCCCCGTGCTGCAGGCCATGGGGTGCGAGGTTTTATACACGGCCCGCGCCCCAAAGCCCGAGGCGGTAGGCACCTTTCGCCCGCTGGACGCGCTTTTGGCGGAAGCCGATCTGGTCTCCCTCCATATCCCGGAAACGCCGGAAACGCGCGGTCTGATCAATAAGGCAGCACTTGCCCGCATGAAGCCAGGCGCTGTCCTGGTGAATACCGCGCGCGGCGGCTTGGTAGATCAGCCTGCCCTGGTGGGGGCTCTCAAATCCGGCCATTTGGCCGCGGCGGGGTTGGATGTATTCGCCGCCGAACCCCTGGACCCCGCTGACCCGCTGCTTGGCCTGCCCAATGCGGTACTGGCGCCGCATGTGGCCTGGCTTTCCACCGGGACCTTCGCGCGGTCCTTCAGCATCGCCGCCGAGAATTGCCGGCGGGTTCAGCGTGGTGAGGCCTTACTCCACCATGTGGCGTGAGGGGTTATCTTTTTGGCTGCGTGGAGTGGACATAACTCACTCTATGATTGAATATCGTGAATTGTTTTTCGTGTTGATGTCGCCTTTTAACCGCAGAAATATTAATTTTGTTTAGTTGGAAGAAATCTTTCCAATGGCACTAAAATTCTGGTAATTTTCAAGAATGTCCAGTCCTCTAGCCGAACTTGAACGTTTTCGCTCGGATCTTTTCGAGCCTGGAAGCTTTCGTGAAAGGGGCGCAACCGTTCCTTTTACGACACCTTTGTTGCTCAACGCGCGCGTCCGCGCTGCTGCATTCGGGCGCGGCTTAGAAATGGTAGTGGCCAATCCTTCAGGCGGGCGCGGCGCGGTAATTCTGCCTTGGTCCTCTATGCCGAATATATGCTCGCCCACGCTCTTCGACCGTTATTTATGGGAAAGCCTTGCGGCAAGCGAAGATATCTCCCCGATAAGCATTCGCCACGAAGCGCAAAGGCTGGCGGCCAAAGGCTTTACAGGGCGCCCAGCCGCTATTGCGGCAAAGGATGCGCAAGAGAGGGAACAAGCAAGTCATCGGCTGATGCGCGCCATGTTGATCGATAGTCTTATCAACGCAACTGAAACCTCGAATGCGTCAGCTGGTCGGACGGATGCCGGGGAGAGCATGGTGTACGCGAAGCGTGCCGAACGCGCCGTGGCGCGTGCAGCCGCAATAGCCGGTCTCCCGCTCGCGGATTTGATTGCAGATGTTGAGAAATTGGCCCTGGTCTTGAGTGGCGCCATCCCGGAAATTGAAGGGGAAGATGCCCGGCTTCGCCAAATGCTCTCAGATCTTCGGAGAATGGCAGACGAGATTAACGATTGGGCCGTTGATCAAGGACAGGAATCGGCACAGGTCTTGGCGGCAAATTTCGTCGTGGCAAGCGCTCGTCAAACCTTGGAATGTGGCGAATTTGCCTTGGCCATTACCGATGGCCTGATCTCTGATTTTGGGCGGATAATGCCGAAATGGAGGACGGAGAAGGATAGTGTTATTGAACGCGCCCGGACGCCCGATTGGGTCTTGGATGGCTGGAAGACCCCAATTGCGCTATGGCAGGCGGCCGGTCCAAGCCAGCGCCGCGCAGCAATTTGGGAAATAGCGCTGATCGCACCCATCATGCCGCGCGAAGCGAAGGCTTGGCTTAACGCGGCAAGCGGTTGGCTGGACACGCCGCGGCGTATCACGCAGGTCGT
>CAMCEP010000307.1 GCA_945873675.1 Asaia bogorensis | reverse complement strand
CCTGGCTTGATCGGCGCGCCGCCCGGCAGCAGCAGCGCGGCAATGGCCGGGTCGCGCGCCAAATCATGCGCGGCTTCGCCGATACATTCCGCCAAATAGGGCGTCACATTGAAGCCGCGCGAAGCGTGCCGAATGGCCGGCGCCATCACATCAGAAAGCGGCATGCTGCCGAAGCGTTCCAGCGTTTCGCACCAAGCGCGCAAATTGCCCGGCACGGCTACCGAAAGTGGCCCGACGATATTGGCGCGGCCCGTCGCTTCGAAATTCATCGCATTGGCGGGCTCAGCAGGCGTGAACATATCGGCGCGCGCCGCGGCCGGCGCGGTGGATAGCCCATCAATCACGGTGTGCCGCCCATCGGGCAAGCGCAGATGCGCCATGCCGCCACCCAGAATGCCCACCATCATGGGCTCCACCACCGTCAGCGTGAACAGCGCGGCGATGGCGCCATCCACCGCATTGCCACCGGCAGCGAGCATTTCCGCCCCAGCAGCGGAGGCGAGCGGATGGTTCGTTACCACCATGCCGCGCGTGCCCGTGGCGGGGCGTTTTTCCGTAGTAAAACGCGTGCCAGCGCGTGAACGCCAATTATCTTGCATAGATGTTTCCTTCATTGCCGAACACGCATCATGAAAAGCGCCACGACGGCCGCAACGCCAAGCAGCGCGGTCAGCCATAGTGAAGCCGCGCCGTAATCATCCAGCAGCAGCCCGAACAATAACGGCGCAAAAGCCTGCGAAGCCCGGGCCGGCGCAGTGATAAAGCCCTGGCGCTGCCCATAGCCAACCGGCCCGAATAGCGCGAGCGGCAGCGTGCCGCGCGTAATGGTCAGCAACCCATTCCCCGCGCCATGGATAATCACAAAAAGCGCGGCAAAGGGCGCGCCAAGCGCCATCAGTACCACCACGGCCACAGGATGCGCGCCGGCGGCAATGCGTGCGGAGAAAAGCGGGTTCATCTTGCGCATGAGTGTAAATTCAACAACGCGCGCCGCCACCTGCGCCGGGCCCATCAACGCGCCAGCTGCAATCGCGACGGCCACGGATGTGCCTGCAGATTGCAGCAGCCCCGGCAAATGCGCGGCAAGCGCGGTAGAACTAAAACTCGCGGTCGCCAGTACGAAAGCGAGCAGGATCATGTCGCGTTTGCGGTCCCGCGTTTCCGCGGCGGATAGCGGCGGCGCGGCTTCCTTGGGTGGTGGCGGCGGTGCCTTCGGGATCAGAAAAAGATTGAGCGGCAAGCAGATGAACAGATGCAAGGCCACCCAGCCGAGGCAGGCGCCGCGCCAGCCCCATTCAGCTTCCATCAACGCGGAAAGCGGCCAGCCGACCGTGCTCGCAAAACCCGCAATCAGTGTAATGCCAGTGATGCTGTTGCGCGCATCCTTGCCGTAAAGCCCGGCAAGCGTGGCGAAGGCCGCATCATAAAGCCCCATCGCCATGGCGATGCCAATGATGAACCAGCTTAGGATCAGCATCGGCAGGCCATTGGCAAAGGCCATGATCAGCAGGCCAAGAATGAAAATCACGTTTGAAATGGCTAGCACATCGCGCCCACCGCGTTGGTCAATCGCGCGGCCCGCCGCCGGCCCCAGCAGCGCTGTCAGTAAAAGCGAGCCCGAAAACACGCCAAAGACCAGGGCGCGCGACAGGCCCAGATCTTCGGCAATTGGCGCGGCAAGAATCGCCGGCAGGTAATAGGAAGACGCCCAGGCCAGGGTCTGGGTGGTGCCCAGCACTGTCACCACCCTGGCCTTGGAAGCTTTTGCGCTCACGGAAAAAAGCCGGGTTGCGATTTCAATCCGTAATGGCGCGGCCACGCGCCGCGGCGTAGCGTTCCGCGAAACGGCCCTTCACTTCCGGGTTGATGATGCGCGGCGGCATTTTGGCGGCGGCACAGGCGGAAAAGGCCTCTGCTGCGATGCGCGTAATCATGGACCGGCTTTCATGCGTGACCCCCGCAGTGTGCTGCGTGCAGATCACGGCCGGGTGCCACAATAGCGGGTGTTCCTTGGGCGGTGGTTCCTGTTCCCAAACATCCAAACCGGCCGAGGCCAATTGCCCCGATTCCAGCGCCGCCAGCACCGCGTTTTCATCATGGATGGAACCGCGCGCCGTCGTTACCAGAATGGCGCCTTTCTTCATGCCGGCCAGCGCCTTGGCATCAATGATGGCGCGGCTTTGTGGCGTAAGCGGGCAATGCACGCTGACGATATCCGATTGCGCCAGCAATTCGGCCAATTCCACCTTTTCCGCGCCGCGCTTGGCGATAGTTTCGGCATCCACATAAGGATCATAGGCCAGCACGCGGCAATTGAAGGCGGCCTTCACAATGGCGGTGGTGCGCGCCCCCACATTGCCAATGCCAATCACGCCAACCGTCTTGTCGAGCAGATTATTGCCCATAAACACTTCGCGCTTCTTCGCTTCCCCGGCCCGCATGGCGGCATGGGTCTGCGGCATTTTCTTAATCAGCGCCAGCATCATCCCAACCGCGTGTTCCGCCACGGCTTCGGCATTGCCGCCGGCCTGGTTCACCAGCAGCACGCCAGCCTTGGTGCAGGAATCCGGATTGATCGTGTCATACCCCGCGCCCTGAGACGCCACCATCAGCAGATTGGGCAGGCGCTGCAGCAGCGCATCATTCACGTGAAACGCCTTGGGCAATTCATCGCGCGACGCGCGCACATAATAGCCATCACAGGTGGCAAGTTCTGCGAGCGCGGCTTCTTCCCCATTATCCAGGGAAAGGCGCACCACTTCCAAGGCCGGGTCGGCGGTGGCGGTTTCCAGAAAGCTTGGATGCGGCACGCGTTCCAGATAGGCGACGCGGAATGGCTTATTGACTGCGGACAATTTCTCTTCCCCCTTGCTCAAGGTGGGGGATGCTAGACCCGGTTTTGCAAGGGCGCCAGAGCCGGGGCTTAACGCCTAACCGTCAGAAGATAGGCCACAATATCATCCAGCTCCTCACGGCTTAGGCGGTAATCCGGCATATTCGCATGCGGCGTGCGCAAATAGGCGCGCAAAGACATGGAAGTTGTGGAAGGCAGCACGGCAATGGCGGCAAAGCTTGGCGCGATATCGGTCGCGGGGCCGGGGCCGCCGGGCGCGATGCGGTGGCAATTGGCGCACCAGCTTGCGGCCAGGCGCTGGCCGGCCACGGGGTCACCCGGTTCCATCTGCGCCAGCGCCGCACCCGGCAGCGCGGCCAGCGTTAAGGCAAGCAACCAAGGGCGCATGGTGATCCTCCGACCGGTTCATAACATGGCGGCGCCTCAGGCGAGGTAATTGCCCCCATTGATGTGATAAACCTGACCCGTGATCCAAGCGGCTTGATCAGACGCAAGATAGGCCATCAACCCGGCGATTTCTTCGGGCCGCCCCATCCGCCCCAGCGGGATTTGCTGCGCCATGACCGCAAGCTCCGCTTCACTATTGCCGTAGCGCGGCTGCGCCGTATCGGTCAGCCCCGGCGCGATGGCGTTCACGCGAATGCCGTGGGCCGCCAGGGATAACGCCATGGACCGTGTCATGCCGATAATGCCGGCCTTGGTCGCCGTGTAATGCACCCCAAGCGGCGCCCCCCGGACTGAGGAGGAAGAAAGGTTGATGATCACCCCCTTGATCCCCGCCGCCACCATGGCGCGGGCTGCCGCCTGGGCGCAAAAGGCGCTGCCCTTCAGGTTCACGGCAATCACCCGGTCCCA
>CAMCEP010000306.1 GCA_945873675.1 Asaia bogorensis | reverse complement strand
AGATGCTGGTCGCGCTGCTGCGCATGGGGGCGGCAGCGAATATGCCGAACCCCGGCAGCCTGAGTTGAGGAAGGGAATAACCGAATGACGGAACCGCAACCAAAAGGCGGCGCGCTTGACCCGAAGCTGCTTGAAATCCTGGTCTGCCCGGTGACCAAAAAGCCGCTCCGCTATGATCGCGACAAGGGCGAATTGATCAGCGATGCCGCGGGCCTGGCTTATCCGGTGCGTGATGGCATTCCGATCATGCTGCCGGATGAGGCGCGCAAACTGGACGCATGAGCGCACCTTCTGAAATCCGCCTGCGCAAGGCGGAAAAAATCCTGGAAATTGCCTTCGCCGATGGCGCGCGTTTCGCGCTGCCTGCAGAGTATTTGCGCGTGGAAAGCCCAAGTGCCGAAGTGCAGGGCCATGGGCCGGGGCAGAAGGTGATTGTGGCGGGGCGGCGCCATGTTGGCATTATCGGGCTGGAGCCCGTGGGCCATTACGCGCTCCGCATCAGCTTTGATGATTTACACGATACGGGGATTTATACCTGGGAATATCTCCGTCGCCTCGGGGAAGAACAGGAAATCCGCTGGGCGGAATATTTGGCGGCGCTGGCGACAAGGGGCTTGATGCGCGAACCGGCGCGGCGTGCGGGTGGGGGTTGATACCCGCAAACACATGAGCTGCAGGTCTTGCCATGAAAGCTAAGGCAATTCGATTTTTCTTGGCGTTGGTCCTTTTCGCCTCTACTGGCGCAACACTGCTTGCAGAAGCCTCCCAACGGCCCGCTGATCGGATGATGCCACCAGCCCACAATATGCTTTCTGCACCAAGCTCGACGACAGATGGGAGTATGACGCTCGAAAGGATTTTCGGCGCCTATCTGTACGAGAAGACGCTTTGTTCACGTCTTGCGGAAATAGTATCTCAGCACGCCACGCTGCCAAAGGAGCTTAATGCTGAACTGTGGAAACCAAATGCGTCAGACGAAAAGATACTGAGTGTTCTGCTGGACGGCGCTTTGCGTGATGATCCTGAAATTCAGTATGTGAAAAATCATCTAGACTACTTTGAATTGCCGATCTTTTTTCACCCAATTTCGGGCGCCACGCAAATTACCCCTAATTTTCCGCTACAATGCTTACTCACAGAAAAGCGTATCCTGGAACTTGAAGCCTTGGGACCCTCCGTGCAGGCTTGGCAAGCGCGCCGTGATCTTCTCAACGACATACGAGATGGCGTGTCCATGCCGTGGTATGAGGGGCCGACCGAACTGCCTTTCTTCGAATTATCGAACATGTTTGAACGCACAAAACGTTTCTTCGCTGGCCGAGACAATATGGCGAATCTCTCTGAATGGGTCGCAGAAACAGAATCGATCTTCAAGCAATCTGCTGAAGATGTAGATTACACTGCGTATACGCATTTGACCAAAGAAGAGCAGCGTACACTGAAAACCGAACAGCGCGAAACGCTGCGCAGCTGGATAGCCACCTTACGGCGCGGCCTTTGACCCTATTGGTGGGTTAAAACTTGGCGCCGATGGCCCTTCTCCCGTGGATGGTCGTTAGTCCAAGTTTGATCCTGATCATGGCAGGCTGCGCGAAATCGGCCTAGGCAATCGCCGGTTTCGTGAAGGAAAGTGTCGTGGACCGCGCCCGTTATGATCGTCTTGCCATCCTGTTCCATTGGGTGATGGCAGCGCTGATTTTCTACGCCGCAGCGAGCATCCTGATTGCCGATGATCTGCCGCGCGGCGCCTTTCGTGATTTCATCAAGACCTCGCATAACAGCGTGGGCGCCGTGGTTATGCTGCTGCTGGCGCTGCGTATTGTCTGGCGCATGCTTAGCACCGCGCCGCCACTGCCTTCCGCGATGACCGCGCGGCAGCAGCGCTTGGCGCGGCTCGCGCATTTTTGGCTTTACGGGCTGATGGCGGCTGTGCCGCTGCTGGGTCTCGCGACGCTTTTCCTGCGCGGGCGAGGGCTGGAATTCGGCTTGTTCAGCATCGCCTCACCGCTTGCGGCCAATCGCACCCTGTCGCGCAGCATCAAGGAAGTGCATGAATTGGCGGCCTATGCGCTGCTGGCGCTGGTTGCCTTTCACATCGCGGCGGCACTTTGGCATCAATTCATCAAGCGCGATGGGCTGATGGCGCGGATGAGTTTCAGCCGCCCTTGGCCAGCCGGTCAAACGCCTTGAGCCGCGCTATCAGCGCCGGCATCTCACGCAGCGGAATCATATTCGGCCCATCGGAAGGCGCGTGATCCGGGTCAGCATGGGTTTCGATGAATACCGCCGCCACACCCACCGCAACGGCGGCGCGCGCCAACACAGGTGCGAATTCGCGCTGCCCGCCGCTTGATGTCCCCTGCCCACCTGGCTGCTGCACGGAATGCGTCGCGTCAAACACCACCGGATAGCCAGTCTCTGCCATGATCGGCAAAGCCCGCATATCGGACACCAACGTATTATAGCCAAAGGAAGCCCCACGTTCGCAGAGCAGGACATTATGATTGCCCGTGCTCGCGATTTTCGCCGCGACATTCTTCATATCCCAGGGTGCGAGGAACTGCCCCTTCTTCACATTGATCACGCGGCCCGTGGCGCCGGCTGCCAATAGCAAATCCGTCTGCCGGCACAGAAAGGCCGGGATTTGCAGCACATCCACCGCCTCGGCAGTCGGCGCGCATTGTTCGGCGCTATGCACATCGGTCAGCACCGGCAGGCCAGTCACTGCGCGCACTTCCGCCAGAATGGCCAAGCCTTCCTTCATGCCAATGCCGCGCGCGGCGGAAACACTGGTGCGATTGGCCTTGTCGAAGGATGATTTATAGATCAGCGGCACACCGGCCGAAGCCGCGATTTCCTTGAGCGCAGCCGCGGTTTCCAGTGCATGGGCGCGACTTTCGATCTGGCAGGGACCTGAAATGAAGACCAGCGGCAGATCATTGCCGAAGGTAACATTGCCCGCCTTTACATGGCGCATCATACCAGCCGCGCCTGACGCACCGCAGCGCCGATGAAGCCCGCAAAAAGCGGATGCGGATCAAAGGGCTTGGATTTCAATTCCGGATGGTATTGCACGCCAATGAACCAGGGATGGTCGGGGTATTCGACAATCTCGGGCAGCACGCCATCCGGCGACAATCCGGAAAAGCGTAAGCCTGCCGCTTCAAGCCTATCGCGATAGGCGATATTCACCTCAAAGCGATGGCGATGGCGTTCCTGGATTTCCGGCGTATCGCCGTAAACACTACGCACCAGCGACCCTTCCGCTAGGTGGGCCTGATAGACGCCAAGCCGCATGGTGCCACCAAGATCAGCGGCGGCATCACGGCGTTCCACCTGATTGCCGCGCTGCCATTCGGTCAGCAGGCCAACCACTGGTTCCGCACAGGGGCCGAATTCCGTGGAAGACGCGCCCTTCAAGCCAACCAGATTGCGCGCCGCTTCAATCACCGCCATCTGCATGCCGAAGCAAATACCGAAAAACGGCAGCTTGCGTTCGCGCGCAAAGCGCACCGCTTCAATCTTGCCTTCCGTGCCGCGTTCGCCAAAGCCGCCAGGCACCAGAATGCCATGCACATGTTCAAGCCGCGCCAGGGCGGCTGCGTCATCTTCAAAGATTTGGCTATCCACCCAATCCAGCTTGACGCGCACATGATGCGCAATGCCACCATGAATCAAAGCTTCTGAAAGCGACTTATAAGCATCCAGCAGGTTGGTGTATTTGCC
>CAMCEP010000305.1 GCA_945873675.1 Asaia bogorensis | reverse complement strand
TGCAGCCATGGCCGAAACCGCCCCACCCAAACCCGCCTTTGCCCCCACACGCAGCCTGCCCTTGCCGGGCGGTGCGAAGCTGGTTTTCTGTTCCGGCGTGACCGCGCGCGGCAGTGTGGCTGAAACGCAAGGCGTGGAAGCGCAGGCCGAGGAATGTTTCGCGCGCCTGACGCGCGCCTTGGCACAGGAAGGCGGCAGCTTCGCCGATGTGCTGAAGCTGAATACCTATTTGGCCGATATGCGCGATTATGCCGGCTTTGATGCGGTGCGCCGAGGCATCCTGGCGCCGCTTGCTGTGCCGCCCGCCAGCACCTGCGTTGGAGGCGCCAGCTTCACCACACCGCTGACGCGCGTTGAAATTGAAGCCATTGCAGTGATCGGCGCCAAGGCTTGAGTCTGGCTGCGCGTATCGCGACCGAAGGGGCGCGCATGGCGCAAGCCTGCACGGCATGTGGTGCTTGCGTGAAAGCCTGCCCAATGACGCGCTTTGCCGCGGGCGTGGTTGAAGCTGATCCGGCCGAGGTTGCATCCGGCATGCGTGCGCTGCTGCTGGGTGAGGAAGCTTCACCGGTTGCACTCGCCTGGATTGGCGCTTGTACGCGCAGCGCTGCGTGTAATGGTGCGTGCCCCGAAAAGCTGGATGTCGCGCTGATGATGCGCTTCGCCGGCATGCGTGCCCGCGGCGCTTTGGATGGGGCGCCGCTCCTGCCGGTAAAGACGGATAGTGGCTGGTCCGCGCGCGTAAAAGGCTTTGCGCGGCTAGGTTTGACGGAACAGGAGCAAGCGGAATGGCTGTAACGCATCACCCCTTGCCGGCGGAACGTGCGGTGTTTTGGTATGGCTGCAATCTGCTGCGCCATGGCGATATTCTGCGACTGACGGCGCGGTTTCTGGAAGCGGTTGGCGTGGATGCCGCGCCGCGCGGTGGGCCTTCACATTGCTGTGGCTCACCAACCGAACAGAATGCGCGCATCAACGAAGCCATGGGCCGCCGCACCATCTTGGCCTTCAACGCGACAGGGCGCGATAAGGTGATCACCTGGTGCCCTTCCTGCCACATGAATATGGCGGATATGATGGTGCCGGAAACGCCTGCGCAATTTGAAGCGGCGCATGTGACGGAAGTGCTGTGGGACCGCCGCGCTGCCCTGCAGAAATTGCTGCTGAAGCCAGTACCCGTGCGGGTTCTGCTGCATCGCCATGCCGGGTTTCAGCCGCGCGTGGCAGTGAATGATCTGGTGTCCAATCTGCTGCGCCTGATCCCGGGGCTTGAATTGGTGCAGCAGGATGAGGCGCTGCCGGGCCATATGTGTTCTGCCTTGGCGGGCGTCCCAGGCGCTTTGGCAGCAGCGCATGAGGCAAATCTGGCCGCCATGGCGCAGCATGGGGCGGATACGCTCTGCACCATTTTCCATTCCTGTCATCGCGAAGCTGTCGCTTTGGAACGCGGCCGCGACATCAGCGTGATGAATTGGGTGCAACTGCTGGCGCGCGCGGCAGGCTGGGATTTCCGCGATGAATACAAGCATCTGCGCAATGCCGAAGACCCGCGCGCCGCTTTGGATGAAAGCGCCTTGGAGCGTATTGGCGCCGATGTCTTCAGCCAATTGATGGAACCGGAATTGCGCCGTAAGCCGGTGGTTTAGTTGGACGGGATGAACGGATGCTGATTGCGGTGGTGGGGCCTTCCGGGGCGGGCAAGGATACGCTGATGGGCGGCGCGCGTGCCGTAATCGCGCAGGATACCCGTTTTCGCTTCGTGCGCCGCGCTATTACGCGCCCCGCCGAGGCTGGCGGTGAGGATCATGAAGCGTTGAGTGAATCGGGTTTTGCGGCGCGACGCGCGGCTGGTGGCTTCGCGCTTTCCTGGGAAGCGCATGGGCTGCGTTACGGTATCCCGCGTGATATTGAAGAAGATATCGCTGCGCGGCGCGTGGTGATTGCCAATCTCTCCCGCGCTGTCTTGCAAGAAGCCAGCGCGCGGTATCGCCTGCGCGTGCTGAACATCACTGCCCCGATGGAGGTTCTGGCCGCACGCCTTGCCGCGCGTGGCCGCGAAACAGCCGCAGATATCGCCGCGCGCTTGACGCGTGAGGTCGCGCTGCCGGATGGCTTGGATATTGTACGCGTGATGAATGACGCAGATGTGGCCGAAGGCGTCGCGCGCGTGCTCGCCGCGCTTAACCGCGCAGCTTCAGACGCTCAAGGATTATGAAGGGCGCGCCGGGCGCCGCTTGGGCGAAGATGCAGATATCCGTAATGCTGCGGCTTAAGCCCGGCGCGTCGCCTAGCGCTTCAGTGACCGCGGGCAGGGTAATGGTTTTCTCGTCGGGCGTCAGGCGCCGCGTTAATGTCATGTGAAAGCGCCATTCGGCGAAGACATAAGGATAGCCCCAGGAGGCGAGGTATTCGCGCTGGCGCGGGGTAAGCTTTTCCGGTTTGCGGCGCGCAATCTCGGCCTCGGTTGCGGGGGCACGATGTGCATCAAGCGCCGCCACAGCACCATCGGCCAGCGCGTGAAGGGCAGGGCAGGGCGAATCTTCGCGCAAGGCCAGAAAGCCATCCAGATCTGTGATACGCAGTGGCGGCAACGCAAAAGGCGCGGTGCGCGCGGCGAAATCCTGCGCGGTTTGCAGCGCTTCCTTTAGGTCACCTTGAATGTGAAAGGGCGGCTTCAGCGTGGCGTGAAACCCATAGCCGCGCGCATCGGTGGTGACTTCCGCGATATCAATCCCAGCAATGGCGGGTTGGGATATTTCCGCCCCGCTGACGGCATCGCGACCAAGCCAGGCTGAGGCGCGCTGATGCAAGGGATCATGCGTTTCAGGCGCATAGTAAAGCGCAATGCGATGCGGCGTCACGCAATCCGTTCCCCCGCGCGCCAAACACCGCGCACCAGCGGCATGTCGCCAATGCTGCGCACGCGCACCAGATCGGCCTTGAGGCCGCTCGCAAGCCGCCCGCGATCCGCAAGCCTTGCCATGCGTGCGGGGGTATCCGTCACCATCGCGATCGCCTGAGGCAGCGTGATCCCGCCGGCTTCTAGCGCGCGCCAGGCAGCTTCCAGCATGGAAGCGGGCACGTAATCGGAAGCGAAAGCCTGCGCCAAGCCTTCGCGCACCAGATCAGCCGCGGCGACATTGCCGGAATGGCTGCCACCGCGCACGATATTGGGCGCGCCGGCAATCACCTCAACCTTGAGGTCATACGCAGCGCGCGCAGCTTCCATGGTGACGGGAAACTCGGAAATCGTGATTCCATCGGCTAAGTTGCGCGCTATTTCAGAAGGCGTATCATCATCATGCGACGCCAGCGGCAGGTTGCGATGGCGAATGCGATCCAGAAGCCAAGTGCGCTGCTTTTCACGCAGCTCCGCACGTTGTGCCAGCAGGCCGTCAATCCGCGCCTGCACCTGCGCGTCATTCCATTGCGTCTGGCGCTTGCACATGACGGCATAACGCTGGAGGTCACGATATTGCCCAACGCCTGGGGAATGATCCATCAGGCTCACCATCACCACACGCGGATGATCCGCCACGGGATCAAGCGCGGGCGGCATGTCACGCGCCGGCAATTCGCAGCGTAGATGCAGGAAATGCTCGCCCTTCAGCGCGCCCATATCGGCAAGCTCATCCAGATCGCGCACACCATCCAGAAAGGTCTGGCCGCGTTCAGTGTCAAAACCAAGATCACCCAGGCAAAGCGCATCCAGTATGGTGGTGACACCGGC
>CAMCEP010000304.1 GCA_945873675.1 Asaia bogorensis | reverse complement strand
CCGGCGGACCAGATATTCTTCCAGGCGCGTTTTTCACTGCTGCCCAAATGAAGTTCCCTGTTGAATTCGGGCAAATTCGCTGGATCAAGCCCCGCCGCTTCCAGCGACGCACTCAGGAAATTGCCGTTCACCCCGCTGATGGCATTGGTATAGACAATATCCTTGGCCGTCGCGGCCAGGATCATTTGCTTGTAATCCTCCGGCGCGCGGCTTTCGGTGGTCGCGATGAAGCGCGTGCCGAGATACGCAAAATCCGCACCCGCCGCGCGCGCCGCGACCACATGCGCCCCGGTGGACATGGCACCCGATAGGATGATGGTGCCCTGATAGAATTGCCGGATCTCATGCAGGAAGGCGAAGGGGTTATAGGTGCCGGCATGGCCGCCCGCGCCGGCTGAAACCGCAATCAGCCCATCCACCCCGGCTTCGGCGGCCTTCCGCGCATGGCGCAGATTGATCACATCATGGAATACCAGCCCGCCATAGCTGTGGATGGCGTCCACCACTTCAGACACGGCACCCAGCGAGGTGATCACGAAGGGCACGCGCTGGCGTACGGTTTCGGCCAAATCCGCATCAAGCCTGGCGTTGGACCGATGCACGATCAGATTGACGCCGAATGGCGCGGCGGCATTGCCGGTTCTTTCGCGGATTTCGGCCAGCCATTCCCCATAGCCTTCCGTGCTGCGCTGATTGAGCGCGGGGAAACTGCCCACCACGCCGGCCTTGCAGGTTTCCACCACCAGATCGGGGCCGGAGACCAGGAACATGGGGGCGGCAATCACCGGCAGGGCGATTCTGCCCTGAAACAAGGCGGGGATGGGCATGGGCGATCCTTCAAAACGGCAGACCCAAGCCTGCCGGGGCCCGGCTAAGGGCGCAAGGCCATTGCCTTATTGCATCCGGGCGCCAAGCAAGCCTAGGCTTCCCCCAGAGGCACCGTCAGCGTGCCAAGGGATGAAACGGCGCCTGGCGCCAGGGTAGAGGAAGTCCGGTATGAAACTCGGCGCGGCCATTGCGGAAATCATGAAGCGTGAGGGGATTCAGATCCTCACCGGCTATCCGGTCAATCATTTGATCGAATATGCTGCGGATGCGGATATCCGTCCCATCATGGTCCGGCAGGAGAGGATCGGCCTGCATATGGCCGATGCCATTTCGCGCGTGACATCGGGCCGCACCATTGGCGCCTTCTGCATGCAGCATGGTCCGGGCGCCGAGAACGCCTATGGCGGTGTTGCGCAATGCTATGGCGAAAGCGTGCCGGTACTGGTGCTGCCCATGGGCTATCCGCGTCGCATCGCGCATATTGACCCCAATTTCAATTCTTCCGTGCAGATGCGCGGCATCACCAAATCTGCTGAGCCCATCATGAGCGCGGCTGAGGTGCCGAATATTCTGCGCCGTGCTTTTGCGCGGTTGCGCAATGGCCGTGGCGGTCCCGTACTGGTCGAAATCCCGACCGATATGTGGAATGAGGAAGTGCCGGAACCGCTGGCCTATCACCCGGTGGCAGCCACGCGTTACGGGCCTGATCCAGTTGATCTGGAACGCGCTGCGGCCATGCTGGCGAAAGCGAAACGCCCGGTGATCTATGCCGGCACCGGCGTGCATTGGGCGCGCGCCTGGCCGCAATTGCAGGCTTTGGCTGAAATGCTGGCGGCGCCCGTCACCACCAGCCTTGGCGGCAAATCCGCCTTCCCGGAAGATCATCCGCTTGCCTTGGGGTCAGGTGGCCTCGCGATGCGGCGTGGTGTCAGGCATTTCCTGGATAATGCCGATGTGATCCTTGGGATTGGCTGTTCATTCACCGAGACGAATTTTGGCGTGAAAATGCCAAGCGGCAAGAAAATCATTCACGCGACGCTGGATCCTGACCACCTCGGCAAGGATATCCCGATTGATATCGGCCTGATTGGCGATGCAGGCCTCACTATGGATGGGCTGATTGCGGACCTTGCCACGCGCATCAAGAAGCCGCGCAGCCGCACGGCGGTTGCCAAGGAAATTGCTGCGCTGGACAAGGAATGGCTGGCAGCCTGGGCGCATAAGACGGATAGCGACGCATCCCCCCTCAACCCCTATCGTGTGTTGCGCGATTTGTGGCGGACCGTGGATGTGGACAATACCATCATCACCCATGATGCGGGCAGCCCGCGCGATCAGCTCTCCCCCTTCTGGGTCAGCCGCAAGCCGCTGACGTATCTCGGCTGGGGCAAGACCACGCAGTTGGGCTATGGGCTTGGGCTCGCGATGGGTGCCAAGCTCGCCGCGCCGGACAAGCTTTGCATCAATGTCTGGGGCGATGCGGCGATTGGCTTTACGGGGATGGATTTTGAGACCGCGGTGCGTGAACGCATCCCCATTCTTTCAATCCTGCTCAATAACTTCTCCATGGCGATCGAATTGAAGGTCATGCCGATTAGCACGAAGAAGTATCGCTCCACCGATATTTCCGGCGATTACGCGGCCATGGCGCGCGCCTTTGGCGGTTATGGCGAAAGGGTTGAAAAGATCGCGGATATCATCCCGGCGATTAAGCGCGGCATTGAACAGACCAAGAATGGCACGCCGGCGCTGCTGGAATTCATCACGTCGAAGGAAACGGAAGTATCACGCCAATAGAAGCGGTGAACCGCAGGCCGGGAAGGGATAGGTTATGGCGACAGTAGAAATTCGCGACGTCAAGAAGGCCTTCGGTTCCACGCAAATTCTGCATGGCGTGAGCGTGGATATCGAAGACGGGCAGTTTGTGGTGCTGGTCGGGCCTTCCGGCTGCGGCAAATCCACCTTGCTGCGCATGTTGGCAGGGCTTGAGAATATCACGGGTGGTGAGATCGCGATCGGCGACCGGGTGGTGAATAAGGTGCCGCCCAAGGATCGCGATATCGCGATGGTCTTCCAGAACTACGCGCTTTATCCGCATATGACCGTCTATCAGAACATGGCCTTTTCCATGAAGCTGGCCGGCGCGCCCAAGGAAGTGATGGACCAGGAAGTGCAGAAGGCCGCGCGCATTCTGGGGCTTGAGCAATTGTTGCATCGCTTCCCGCGCCAGCTTTCGGGCGGTCAGCGCCAGCGTGTCGCGATGGGGCGCGCTATTGTGCGTAACCCGCAAGTGTTCTTGTTTGATGAGCCCTTGTCCAATCTTGATGCCAAGCTTCGCGTGCAGATGCGCTCCGAAATCAAGGATTTGCATCAGCGCCTGAAGGTCACCACGGTTTACGTGACGCATGATCAGATCGAAGCCATGACCATGGCGGATAAGATTGTGGTCATGAACCATGGCCGCATTGAACAGGCCGGCGCACCGCTTGAACTTTATGACCGCCCCGCCAATCTTTTCGTTGCCGGCTTCATCGGATCACCGGCGATGAATATGCTCGCTGGCCGAATCAAGGATGGCGCTTTTATTGATGGCGGCGGCACGCATTGGCCCCTGCCGCCCGCCCATGCGGGACGTGAAGGGGCTGAGGTGGTTTATGGCATTCGGCCAGAGCATCTTCGCCTTGATCCGAATGGCATCCAGGCGCGCATCCAGGTCGTGGAGCCCACGGGTTCTGAGACGCAGGTTACCCTGCGCATTGGTGAGATTTCCGTGATGGGCGCCTTCCGTGAAAGGATTGCAGCCAATCACGGGGATGCGCTGTCGGTTTCGCCTGACCTTGCCCTTGTCCATATCTTCGACAAAGGCACTGGGCAGCGGATTTAGCTTCGTTTCAACACAACAACAGGGAGTCGA
>CAMCEP010000303.1 GCA_945873675.1 Asaia bogorensis | reverse complement strand
CGAAATTGATCGAATTGATGATGGGCTTGCCGCCATGCAGCTTGAGCGCTGCTTCAATCACCGGGGTTTCGGTGGAATCGATCACCAGCGGGCCATTGACGCTGCTGGTGAAGCGACGAATCACCTCGGTCATTTCCGCCATTTCATCGCGCCCGACAAAGGCAGTGCAGATATCCAGGCTGTTTGAGCCCTCGGCCATTTGCTCACGGCCCATCGCAACACAGCCATCCCAATCGCCCGCGGCTTGGCGTTCGCGCCAGGCCTTGGACCCATTGGCATTGCAGCGCTCACCGATGGAAAAATAAGAATTTTCCTGCCGCAGCGCGGTCACGCCATAAAGCGACGCGACGGAAGGCACCCAATGATATTTGCGCTTGATTGGCGCCGGGCGATGCGCGGCACCGCTGAGCTTACGCAGCATGGCATCCAGCGCCGTGATATGCGGCGTGGAGGTGCCGCAACACCCGCCAATCAGATTAAGCCCGTCTTCCAGCACGAAGCGTTCCATCCAGGCGGCGAGTTCTTCCGCGCCCAAAGGATAATGCGTTTTGCCATCAACCAATTCGGGCAGGCCCGCATTGGGCTGGCAGGAAATGAGCCCCGGCCAATTTTGTGAGAGCCAGCGCACATGTTCCGCCATTTCCTGCGGGCCGGTCGCGCAATTCAGCCCCATCAGCGGCACATCCAGCGCATGCACAACCGTGGTGGCGGCGGCAATGTCAGGGCCGACCAACAGCGTGCCGGTGGTTTCCACCGTCACCTGCACAAAGATCGGAATATCCGAACCCACTGCCTTGCGCGCGATTTTCGCGGCATTGACTGCCGCCTTGATGAATAAGGTGTCCTGATTGGTTTCGGTCAGCAGCGCATCCGCACCACCGGCAATCAAACCACGGCACTGTTCCACCAGCGCAGCTTCAAGTGCGTCATAGGTGATATTGCCAAGGCTCGGCAGCTTCGTCCCAGGGCCGATATCGCCCACCACCCAACGATGCCGGCCATCGGCAAAGCTTTCCGCCGCTTCGCGCGCCAATTCCACCGAAAGCTTGTTGATCTCAAAAGCGCGGTCTTCCAATTCGAATTCGCCGAGCGTCACCGGCGAACCGCCGAAGCTATTGGTCAGCACCATATCGGCGCCCGCTTCGTAATAGCCGCGATGAATATCGCGCACGATATCTGGGCGCGAAAGGTTCAGCACTTCTGTGCAGTTTTCCTTGCCCCAGTAATCACGTTCCACTTCCAGCGCCATGGCCTGAACGCGGCTGCCCATGCCGCCATCACACAGCAATACGCGGTCACGAAGGGCGTCGAGGAGATGCGGGCGCGCCATGGGGAAACCTTCAGGAAACGGGGGTGGGAACAGAAAGTGGCAGGCGTTCGGCAGACCAGAGTCTCAGCGTCAGGCCAGCGGGAATGGAGCTGACGCGCGGCGCGGTGCAACCCGCACCGCCAAGCCAGCCAGCAATCGCGGCATCATCAAAGCCTGGCCAGCGATGGGCGTAGCGTGTCAGCAAATCGGCGCGGTCATGCGGCGCCAGATCCAGGATCAGCAGCCGCCCGCCGGGGCGCAGAACACGCGCGGCTTCAGCCAGTGCCGCGGCGGGGTCTTCCGCGTAATGCAGCACCATATGCAGCGTGACAGCATCAAAGCCTGCATCGGGCAAAGGCAGCCGATACATATCCGCCTGACGCACGGCGATATGCGCAAGGCCGCGTTCCGTCAGGCGGCTGCGCGCCAGCGCCAGCATGTCGCGGGACGCATCAATGCCAAGCCCTTCTTCGATGCGGGGCGCGAGCCGTTCCAGCACCCCGCCCGTGCCGCAACCAATATCAAGCAGCCGGCCCAAGCGACCCGCCGGCAGGGCTTGCAGCAGGGCGTTTTCAATCGCCTCGGTCGGCAGGCCAAGGGCGCGGGTTTCATCCCAATCGGCGCCATGGCTGCGGAAACTGTCTGAGGCGATGCGCGCCCGTTCGGCTGCAAGCCGCGCGGCAGCACGACGATCAGCCGCCAGCAAGGGGTCCGATTCCGGCAGCCGGGCCAGGATGTGACGGGCCAGATCAGCCTCCGGCGCCATCTGGAACCACGCATTGGCGCCTTCGGGCGTGCGGGTCAGTAGGCCCGCTTCCACCAAAAGCTTCAAATGGCGCGACAGCCGGGGCTGGGATTGGCCCAGAATCGCCACCAATTCCGTGACGCACCAGGCGCCACGGGCACAAAGCGCCAGCAGCCGAAGCCGGGTCGGCTCAGCCGCGCCGCGCAATTGGGACAAGACATCCTGCATGGGCCTTACATAGACATAAACATATTCTTATGTCTAGTGTCCGATGCGCGAAGGTGGAATTACTGAAGCGCTGAATCGGCTACTGATATAGGCTGCCACCATGGCTTGGTCGCTCGATGCCCGCATACCTGTCCACCTGCTAACGCCGGGTGAAACCCCGGCGCCGGGGATGGCTTTACTTGCCGAAGCGCCGGCTGAGGTTTTAGCACCCACCATGGCGGTCTTCACCCTTGAAGGCGCCCATGCGCCAGCCTGCGCCTGCTGCGGCGTCCGCGGGCCGGTGGCGGAAGCGCTGGACCGGCTATTTCTTGGCCGCGTGCGGGGCCAATTCCCCTGGTTCACCGCCATCGCCGCCCTGCCCCGCAGCGCAGACAGCGCGGAGGCGATCAGGCGCACGCTGCGCGAAGACCAAGCAAGCAGCGCGCGGTTCCGGCTGGTAATTTAGGGAACGGGCATGTCGAAGCTGCTACGCTCGACCTTATTGCCGAAGCGCGAACCTAGCCCTCAATCCTTGGGCATCGTCTTTTCACCCTCACCCAGGCTCAATTGCATTGTCACCACATCCACCCAGCGGCCGAATTTCATGCCAACCGCACGCATGGTGCCGATCTGCTTGAAGCCGAGTGACACATGCAGGCCGATTGACCCCACATTTTCCGAATCGCCAATCACCGCAAGCATTTGCCGAAAGCCCGCCGCTTCCGCACGCGCAATCAATTCGGCCACCAACGCCTTGCCAACCCCCTGGCCACGCACATCATCACGCACATAAATCGAATTCTCGACCGTGTAGCGATAGGCTGAACGCTCTCGGAAAGCGCTGTAATAGGCATAGGCCAGGATCTCTCCCGCCTCACCTTCCGCGACCAGCCAGACATTGCCAGGCCCAGCCAGCACCTTTTTCATGCGCGCGGCCATATCGGCCTGATCGGGCGGCACTTCCTCAAAAGTGCCGGCGCCATGCAGCACATGATGCGCGTAAATTGCGGTGATGGCGGGCAGATCAGCCGAGGTTGCTTCGCGAATCCGCATGGTTCAGCCCCCAATCCCCAAGGAAGAGGCAAGCGCTTCCGCCGCCGCCAGCACGGCGCGGTCACGCCCTGGTGCGCCCACCAACGAAAGCCCAACTGGCGCGCCGGCCACCTTGCCCGCGGGAATGCTCACTTCCGGCAGGCCGCAGAAGCCGGCAATGGCGGTCACGCCCATGGTGCGTTCGCGCACCTTGTTCTGTTCCGCGAGCGATGAGGCCAAAAGCGGCGCCGGTGCAGGGGAAGTGGGGTAGATCATCACCGCCCCGCCACCCAGCAGCGCATGGAAGCGCGCCTGCGCCACACGGCGGAAGGCGCGGCCGGCGGCGCATTTGGCTGTATCCATGGCGGCGGCGGTATCGAAACGCTCCTTCACGCCGGGGCCAAATTTCGGATTGGTCGCGGCGATCCAGGGGCCAAGCGCAGTCCAGGCCTGTTC
>CAMCEP010000302.1 GCA_945873675.1 Asaia bogorensis | reverse complement strand
CATGAGGGTTCCGCGCCGGTTGCTTCTAAGCCTGCCGCTGCTGCTTCCCGTTAAGGCTATTGCGCAAACTGCCTCATCGCAGGCCGCGCGCATCACGGCCGGCAAGGCCGCCATCACTGCGGCCAATGGGGCACGCTGGGCGGAAGCCGAAACCTATGCCGCCGCCGCTGATCCCTTGGTGGCGAAAATCGTGCTGTGGATGCGCCTGACGCATCGCACCGCGCCTGCTACGGCGGCTGAACTTGTTGGGTTTTTGCGCGACAATCCTGATTGGCCGCTGGCCGATACTATCGCGCGCCGGGCAGAGGCCGCTTTTCGCGGACCCGCAGATGATGCGCTGGCGCTGGCGCATTTCAGCACCTTCCCGCCCCGAACCCTGTCTGCCGCGCTGCGCCATGCCGAGGCATTGACGCGCGGCACCCGAACCGAAGTCCAAGCCGGCAGTTTGCTGGATATGATGAGGCGCGGGCCGGATGGCGCCTCTGGCGGGACGGCGCGCGCCACCAATGAAACAGGCCGCGACCTGCAAGGTGAGTCCGGCGCCCAGTACACCCTGCGCCACGCCTGGGTTCAGGCGCCCGGCGATGCCGCGGCCGAGGCCAGCATCATGGCGCAATTCGGCCGGCTATTGACCGCAGAGAACCATACGCAACGCTTCGACCGGCTGTTTTTCGCGCGCGACTTGCAAGGCGCGCAGCGCGCCCTGGAACGCATGACTGGCGTGCCGCGCGGATCAGGCGAAATGCGCATGGCTTTGGCCGGCGAGCCGGGGGTGACGCAAACCACCCTACGTCCGCTTGATCTTGGTTGGGCGTATGAAAGGGCACGGCTACTGCGCCGCCGCGACCAGGATGCCGATGCGGTCGCAAGCTGGCTTGTCGCCGAAAATTTCCAGAAGGACCTTGACCCCGAAATCGCGCGCACTGTTTGGGCGGAACGACAAATCCTGGCGCGCAAGCTTTTGCGGCTGAATAATCCGAAGGATGCGCACCGGATCGCAGCCTTTCACAGCCAACCCTTGGGCAGCGAGGGGCGGCTGGAAGCCGAATTCCTGGCGGGCTTCATCGCATTACGTTTTTTGAATGATCCCGTTTTGGCGCAGCGGCATTTTGTTGCCATGGCGCTTGGTACGCGTTCTGTCATTTCCCGCGCACGCGCCCTTTATTGGGAGGGCAGGGCATTGGCGGCGCGTGGTGCGCAATCTGCCGCACGGGAACGCTATGCGGCCGCCGCACAATTACCAACCGCATTTTACGGCCAACTTGCCGCGTTGACGATGGGCGAAAGCCAGGAATCACTTGATCGGCGCTTGCGCGCGCTACAAACGCCGCCGATTGATCAGCGGCGCGCACAAGAATTCGCACAACGCGAATTGGCGCGCGTTGTGACCACCCTGACAGAGCTTGGCGATACGCGCCGCACACGGGTATTTCTGCTGCGCTTACAGGCGGTTGCGGCTGATTCGCAGGACAGGCTTCTGACAGTGCGGCTTGCCAATCATATCGGCCGCCCAGACCATGCGGTATGGGTGGCGCGACGTTCGGCAATTGAAGGCGATATGCTGCTGCCGGAAGGCTGGCCAACACCTTTCCGCGTGCCCACGACCTCGCCTGAGGCCGCCTTCATCTATTCCATCACCCGCCAGGAAAGTAATTTCGATACGGAAGCCGTCAGCAGCGCCAATGCGCGCGGGCTGATGCAATTGCTGCCTTCCACCGCGCAGCTTGTTGCGCGCCGGCTTGGCATGAATTACCGCCTGGAAATGCTGACCGCCGACCCCCAGGCCAATATTAAGCTGGGCGCTGCCTATCTGGATGAAATGCTCGGACGCTTTGAAGGGTCTCTGGTGATGGCAGCGGGGGCCTATAATGCCGGGCCGCGGCGCGTGGATGAATGGCTTGTCACCTATGGCAATCCGCTGCGTGGGGAACGCGATTTGCTCGATTGGATGGAAATGATTCCCTTCGCTGAGACGCGCAATTACGTGCAGCGCATTGTTGAAGGCGCCGTGATTTATCGCGCGCGCCAGAACCCGCCCGCTTCTGCGCCGCACCCCATGGCAAGCTGGCTTGCCAGCGCGAAGTAGGCACATGAATCTGCCCTTGCTGGTTGCGACAATGGGCGGCATTGGCCGGCTGAAACCTGCGCCCGGCACTTGGGGGTCCTTAGTGGTTTTGCCGCTGGTCATACTCGGGCCGATTCCTGCCTTGTTGCTTGCCCTGCTGGTGACGCTGATCGGCTTTTATGCCGTGCGCGACGTGCTGCGCGACACACCCAATCAAGACCCCGGCTGGATTGTGGTGGATGAGGCTGCAGGCATGTTGCTGGCGCTTGCGGGCTTAAGCTTGGATGCAAGCATCTGGGGCGTACTGATCGCTTTCGGCCTGTTTCGGGTTTTCGATATCTTCAAACCCTGGCCGATTTCCTGGGCGGATCAGCAAAAGGGCGCCTTTGGTGTCATGCTGGATGATATTGTCGCGGGTGCTTTGGTAGCGGCGGCGCTGATGCTGGCGCGCCCCCTTTTGCCGGGAGTGATCTGACCCATGCTGCCAGAAGCAACACTTGATCAGGCGCGCGGCTTGCTGGCGCTGATGGATGCCAAGGGCATGACATTGGCAACAGCGGAATCCTGCACAGGCGGCTTGATTGCCGCGGCGCTTACAGCGATTGCGGGGTCATCTTCCGTGGTGATGGCGGGCTTCGTCACTTACGCGAATGACGCCAAGCACAAGATGGTTGGCGTGCGGCAGGAAAGCCTGGCTGACCACGGTGCGGTCAGTGCAGAAGTGGCGCGCGAAATGGCGGAAGGGGCGCGGGCGCGCGCGGGCGTATCCCTGGCGCTTTCCTGCACCGGCATTGCGGGGCCAGGTGGCGCCACGCCGGGCAAGCCGGTGGGCTTGGTTTTCATCGGCTGCGCGCGTGAAGGCGCAGCGACGCTGGTCGAACGCCATGTCTTCCCAGGTGATCGCGCGGCGGTGCGGGCCGCGACCGTGGCGGCAGCGCTTGACCTTGCCGCGCGGCGTATCGCGGAAGCCTGACCGACGGCTTGCGGCGCGGCCATACTGGTCGCAGGATGGGCGCAACACAGAACAAGCGGGGGAAGGTCGGGCCTTGGGCGTGGTGAGCGCTGGGCCGTGCCAGATGTTCTTCTGCTCGTGATGTGCTGAACACCGAATGAGGAGACTTCCCATGGCAGCCCCGCCCTCTGCACGCCGCGACCGTATCAATCCGGATTTCCCGAAGCTGGTGGAGATGACCCACCAATATGTCTATGGCGATGTTTGGGAACGCCCACAGCTTTCCAAGCGCGACCGTTCCATGGTGACGATTGCAGCACTTGTGGCACTCGGCTGGCAGGATCAGTTGAACAGCCATATCGGTCGCGGCCTGACCAATGGGCTGTCGCGCGAAGAAATTTCCGAAATCATCACGCATCTTTCCATGTATTCCGGCTGGCCTTCCGCAATGACGGCAGCGCATGTCGCCGTTGATGTTTTCGAAGCGCAGGATCAGGCGAAGAAGGGCTGAAGCGATGAAGGTAGGTTTCATCGGCCTTGGCACCATGGGTGCCTTCATGGCCGCCAATCTGCAAAAGGCCGGCTATCAACTGGTGGTGCACGACATCCGCCGCGAAGCTGGCGCCAATCGGCTTGCTGCCGGCGCAACCTGGGCGGAAACACCCAAGGCGGTGGCCGAGCAATGCGAAGTGATCTTCACCTCCTTGCCCGGGCCGAAGGAAGTGGAGCCGGTGATTTT
>CAMCEP010000301.1 GCA_945873675.1 Asaia bogorensis | reverse complement strand
GTGATGGCGCCGGCCATTCGGCACGCTTCGCGCGGCTTCAATGTGACGCCCTATTTGGCGGAATGTATCGGCGAAGCCGCGCATGATTTGGCGCGCGACCCGGCCATTGCCGCGCTGCTGCTGCCGGGCGGCGCGCCGATCAAGCCAGGGGCGCGGCTGATCCAGGGCGAATATGCTGAAACCCTCGCGTTGATTTCGCGCGAAGGGCCTGGCGTGTTGAAGGGTGCCTTGGGTACCGCCATTGCTGATGGCATCGGGAAGGCGGGCGGCATTGTCTCCGCCGCCGATATCGCTGATTTTGCGACGATTGAACGGGCTCCCTTGCGTAGCCCCTATCGTGGTTATGAGGTTTTGCTGCCACCCCCGCCAGCGTCGTCCGGGGTGCATGTGCTGCAAATGCTGAATATCCTGGAAGGCTTCGATCTGCGCGGCATGGGTTTCGGCAGCGCCGATACGCTGCATTTATTGGCCGAAGCGCTGAAGATTGCCTTCGCCGATCGCGCCGCCGCCACTGCCGATCCTGCCTTTGTGGATGTGCCCGTGGCGCGGCTGATTTCGCGTGCCTATGGCGATGAACGCCGCGCCGCAGTTGATATGGCGCGCGCGCAGGTTTGGGGGCCAGGCGTCAGCCCCGGCGAGAGCGCCAATACCACCCATGTCACGGTCGCGGATGATCAGGGCAATATTGTTTGCTCCACCCAGACCATCAATTCGCTGTTCGGCGCGCGCTTCCTAGTGCCCGGCACGGGGCTGATCCCGAACAACTATATGGCGCTGTTTGATCCGCGCCCTGGCAAGGCTTTGTCAGTGGCAGCCGGCAAGCGCATCACCACATCCCAGGCGCCGCTGATTGCACTACGCAATGGCAAGCCCGCCTATGCGCTCGGCATGCCGGGTGGTTTGCGGATTTTCGGTTCTGTCATGCAGGGTTTCCTCAATCTGGTGGATCACGGCATGTCGCTGCAGGAAGCAGTGGAAGCACCCCGGCTTTGGACGCAAGGCGCTGCGGTGGAAGTGGAACCCGCTTTTGATGCGGCGGTGTTGGGAGCACTCGGCAAGCGCGGGCACCAAGTCTCATCCATGCCGCATGTCGGTGGCGGGATGAATGCCATTGCCTTCCAGGCCGATGGCAGCATGGAAGGCGCGGCTTGCTGGCGCGCAGATGGTACGGCGATTGGCCTTGGCGGAGGGCTCGCACGGGCCGGCGTGCGCTTCTGGCCGGATCGGGCGCGCGCATGAATACCGCCGAGTATCTGCTGGCGGCACTCGCGCGGCGCGGCACTAAGCGTATCTTTGGCGTGCCGGGCGGTGGTTCTTCACTGGATATCATCGCGGCGGCTGAGCGTTTTGGCATTCGCTTCATCCTGGCGCGGCACGAAGGCAATGCAGCGATGATGGCGGTGGCGGATGCGGAAGTGACCGGCGCACCCGGTGTGGTGCTGACCACCAAGGGGCCGGGGCTGATGAATGCGCTGAATGGGATTGCCTGCGCTGCGCTGGAACGCGCGCCGGTGCTGCTGCTGACCGATGGCTTCACCGAAAAGCAACTCAGCTACATCACCCATCAGGTGTTTGATCAGCGCGCGGCGACTACTGAATTGGTGAAGGGCTATACGCAAGCGCGCAGCGACAATCCCGCCGCCGAAATCGATGCGCTGCTTGATCTTACGATGCAAGCGCCGATTGGCCCCGTGCATCTGGATTTAACTAGCGAAGCCGCGCGCCGCCCAGCGGGGGAAATACTACCCCTAACAGCAAGCATACCAACGTCACTTGATAACGCAGCCCTGGCGCAAGCGCGCGCGATGCTTACGGCGGCGCGCAAACCCGTGATCCTGGCAGGTGTGGAAGCCGTGGCCGCGGCGGAACCGCTACGCGCTTTGGTGGCAGCGCTGGGCTGCTCCGCGCTGGTGACCTATAAGGCCAAGGGCGTGATTGCGGATGCTGATCCGCATTTTGTTGGCATTTTCACCGGCGGATCACTGGAAGCGCCCTGCGTGCAGGATGCGGATTTGATCATCCTCGCGGGGCTCGATCCGGTGGAGCTTATTCTCCAACCCTGGCGCTACAGCGCGCCGGTCTTGGATGTCGGCTTGCGTGCGCATCCTGTGCATTATGTCACCCCCACTGCATCACTGCATGGCGCGCTGGCGCCGTGCTTTACCGCGCTGACGCAAAGCGCCGCGCGTAGTGCCTGGAAGGCTGAGGAAATTGCCACGCATCGGGATACGATGCGCGCAGCGCTTACCTGGCAAGGAACGGGCGGTGTCGCGCCGCCACGTATCGTAAGCCTGGCGCAGGAAGCAGCGCGCCGAGCTGGGCGCAGCCCGCGCATTAGTGTTGATGCGGGCGCGCATATGTTCTCGGCCACTGCCTTCTGGGAATGCGCGGCTCCGCGCGATGTGCTGATTTCCAACGGCCTTGCCTCGATGGGCTTTGCGCTCCCCGCCGCGCTTGCTGCGGCGTTGGAAAACCCCGCTGATGGCGCCATTGCTTTTACCGGCGATGGCGGGTTGATGATGTGCGTGGCCGAGCTTGCCACCGCAGCGGAAGCCGGTGCGCCCTGCATCACCATTGTCTTTAATGATGGCGCGCTTTCGCTGATTGATATCAAGCAGCAGCAGCGGCAATTGCCGCCCGAAGGCGTGCGCTGGGCGCGGCCGGATTTCGCCGCCATCGCGGAGGGTTTCGGCGCCAAGGGCTTCGCTGCCGCGACCGAGGCTGACTATATCGCCGCACTTGATGCCGCCTTCGCGCATAACGGCCCAAGCCTGATTGACGTGATGGTGAACCCCGCCGGCTATCCTGCGCAACTGCAAGCCATGCGCGGCTGAAGGAGAATTCCATGTCCAGCTTTTCCGCCCTTCGGCTTGGCACCGCCTGGCAGCGCATTGCCGGGCTTATGGATGAAACGGCGCAGAGTTTTGTGCGTACCTCCTTCTCCTCCGTCGTGCGCGATAATTGGGATATGGCGATTGGGCTGATGGACAGCGCCGGGCGGCAATTCGCGCAGTCCTCTCGTTCCGTACCGTCTTTTGTCGGCACCATGCCGCGTACCTTGGCGATCATGCTGCAACGCTATCCCGTGGAACGGCTTTCACCCGGCGATGTGTTGATTTCCAATGATGGCTATTACGGCACTGGCCATTTGAACGACATCACCATGATCAAGCCCGTCTTCGCCAAGGGCCGCGTGATTTCCTGGTTGGGTAGCACTTTTCATTCCACCGATATCGGCGGCGCGCCTTCCGTGGATGCGCGCGATTCCTGGGAAGAAGGCCTGACTATCCCCATCACCCGCATCCTGAAAGGTGGCGTGGAAAATGAGGATGTGATTGCCTTCATGGAAGCCAATCTGCGCCAGCCGGATGAAACGCTTGGCGATATCCGCGCGCAATTCGCGGCTTATGAACAGGCGGAAAAACGCTTGGCCCGCATCATGGCCGAAGAAGGCATTGATGATCTGGATGCGCTCGCTGGCGAAATCTTCACCCGTTCCGAACGTGCGATGCGTGATGCGATTGCCGCCGCCCCGGATGGCGTGGTGGAAGATGAAGTCACTGCTGATGGCTTTGAACACCCCGTCACCATTCGCCTGAAACTGACCATCAAGGGCAGCGATCTGATCCTGGATTTCACCGGCACGGATGGGCAAATTGCGCGGCCGGTGAATGCACCGCTTAATTTCACCCGCGCCTATTCCAATTACGCCGTGAAATGCGCTTTTGATCCCGCGACACCGAATAATGATGGCTCCTTCCGGCCCAT
>CAMCEP010000300.1 GCA_945873675.1 Asaia bogorensis | reverse complement strand
CCCGCCCTTTGTCGGCCCGGGATTGGTATTGTTGTCTCCCCTTTGATTGCGTTGATGGAAGATCAGGTAGCCGCGCTCCGCCAACAGGGGGTGGCCGCAAGCGCGCTGCATTCAGACCTGCCGCCCGATGAAGCGCGCGGCGTGCTGCGTGATTTGCACAATGGGACGCTGAAGCTGCTTTATGTCTCGCCCGAGCGGCTGACGCTGGAGACGATGCAGGCGCGGCTGGAAGGCCTGGATATCGCGCTTTTCGCGGTGGATGAGGCGCATTGCGTCAGCCAATGGGGCCATCATTTTCGCCCGGAATATCGCGGCCTTGGCGTCTTGGGCGCGCGCTTTCCGCATGTGCCGCGCGTGGCGCTGACGGCCACGGCTGATCCGCGTACGGTGGAAGATATCCGCCTGCAATTGGGCTTGCAGGAAGCGCCGGTGTTTCGCGCTTCCTTCGACCGGCCCAATATCCTGATCGAAGCCGCGCCGCGAGAGAATGAACGCGGCCAAATCCGCGCCTTGATTCGCGAAGCTGGCGGCACCGGCATTATTTATTGTGGCAGCCGCGCAAAAACCGAAAGCACCGCCGCCTGGCTGCGTGATGATGGCACTGAAGCCATTTCCTTTCATGCCGGCATGGAAGCCAGTGCGAAGCGTGAAGCGCATCGGCGCTTTTCGCGCGGTGAGGAAATGGTGATGACCGCGACCATCGCCTTTGGCATGGGGATAGATCGGCCTGATCTGCGCTGGGTCGCGCATCTTGATCTGCCGCGCTCACCTGAAAGCTGGTATCAGGAAATCGGTCGCGCCGGGCGCGATGGGCTGCCGGCGCGCGCCCTATTGCTGTATGGCGCGGGCGATATTGCGCTGGCGCGCCATCGCATTGCCGAAAGCCCAGCGAATGACGAACAAAAGCGCGTGGAACGGGCGCGGCTTGAAGCCATGGTGGGCATTGCGGAAGCGGCTACCTGTCGTCGTGCGTTATTGCTGCGCTGTTTTGGGGAAGAACCGGAACGCGAAGCCTGCGGACATTGCGATATTTGCTTGAGACCGCCCAGGCTTTTTGACGGCACCATCGCTGCGCAGAAAATGATTTCTGCCGTGCTGCGCACTGGCCAGCGTTTCGGCGTGATGCATGTGGTGGATGTGCTGCGCGGGCGCCTCACGGATAAGGTCGCGCAATTCGCCCATGACAAGCTGCCGACCTTCGGCGTGGGCAAGGATTTGCCTGATACCGCCTGGCGTGGTGTTGCGCGGCAATTGGTGGGCCGCGGCGCTTTGGATGTGGCGGTGGAAAACCACGGAGAACTTGTGGCCACCGAAGCTGCGCGCCCCATTCTGCGCGGTGAGGATGTGGTGATGCTGCGCGAAGATGTGCTGCAGGCCGGCAAGAAAACGCCGGCAGCGCGCAAGGGGCCGGATGTGGCGGGCATTGGTTCCGATGATCCGGTGTTTGAAGCGCTGCGCGCCTGGCGCCGTGGTATTGCCCAGGCGCAGGGCGTGCCCGCCTATGTGGTCGCGGATGATCGCACCTTGGCAGGCCTTGCCGCGCGGCGCCCAGCAACCACGGAAGAATTGCTGGAAGTGCCGGGGATGGGGCGTTCGCGCGTGGAACGCTATGGCGCCGATATATTGCGCATCATTGGGGAAGCGGACGCCTGATACGGCGCCACACTAGAGCATGTTGCGTTCACATGGGTTCACGCAACCCGCTCTAGAGCTTTGTTTTTCGAGCATCTTCACGCGTTCAGATGATTCCATCTGAACGCGATCTGCTCTAACTTCAGATCGCGCTATTCACCCCAAGCCGCTTCGCCGTGCCGATGATATTCGCCCAGGTATCCTGCGGCAGCGGCACGCCATCAGAAAGGCGTTCCGCGCGGCGTGTCGCTTCCGGCTCACCCGGCAGCAATACCGGCGCGGCCGGATCAGCTGGGCGCGTTTCCGAAACCCAATCCGCATAAATCAGCCCCATGCGTTCAAATTCCGCCTGGGTGCCAAAATGCTTGGGCGAGATGAAAATGGAGAGCATGCCGTTCGTGATGCGCGTGCGCTCAGAAACCGGACCGCTCGTGCCGCCGGCCGTCAGGCAACCGGCCAGCATTTCGCACATGAAGGCAAGGCCCGAACCCTTATGTTCACCAAAGGCACGAATGGCGCCGGTGCCTTTCGAAACATCGCGCGGGCCGACAGCCTCATAGGGGCCGTAGAGCGTGTGCGGATCAGTCGAAAGCCGTCCATCCGCTTCGATCAGCGCACCTTCCGGCAAAGCCTTGCCGCCGGATGATGCCACCAGCACCTTGCCCTCCGCGACCAGCGATGTCGCGAAATCAAGCAGAATGGGCCGGCCCGGCAGCGGTACACCGATAGAAACCGGATTGGTCGAAAAGCGCCGTTCAACACCGCCAAAGGGGGCAACGAGGATGGAGCCCGCGACATTGACGAAATGGATCGAAATCAGCCCCTGTTCCATCGCCTGTTCGGCATAGGCACCCACGCGGCCGATATGCCCAGCATTGCGGAGTGCCGTGATGCAAACACCATTTTCGACAGCGCGTTTGATGCCAAAATCCACCGCTTGTGGTGCCACGGTCTGGCCAAAACCCCATTTTCCATCAATCACGGCAAAGGCGCCGCCATCCGTCACCACATCGGCGGTCTGGCCCTTCAGCACATAACCCGCTTCCAGCCATTCCACGTAACGCGGCACGCGCACCACGCCGTGGCTGTCATGCCCGGCCAAATTCGCATCCACCAAATGGCGGCTGATGCGGCTCGATTCCGGGCCATCACAGCCGGCGGCCTGAAACACATTGGCGACCAGCGCATCGAGCGCATCGGCCTTGACCATCACATAAGGGGTGCTGCCCATAACTCGAACTCCGCGAGAAAGGAAAGGCGCGCCGGCCGCAAAAGCCGGCGCAGCGCGATTACATGGCGGCTACTTTTTTCGCCTGCGGCGCCAGAAGGCGCATATAGGTCGGCGTCACCAGCATTTCGGTGATATTGGCGCGCGCTGGCATTGTCGCGACAAACAGCGCCATGGCCGCCAAATCTTCCGGCTGCAACAGGCGTTCAATGTCTTCCTGCGGCACGGGTTCTGGCCGGTTTTTCAGAATATCGGTCGCGACTTCGCCCGGGCAGATGCAGCATGAACGGATGTTATGAATGCCGTTTTCCTGATTGATGCTTTGCGACAGCGCCACAAACCCATGCTTCGCCGCCGTATAGCCAGGCCCAGACAGGAAGGAGATATTCTTCCCCGCCATGGAGGCGATTTGGATGATATGCCCGCCGCCGCGCTTCCTCATGCCCGGCAGCACCGCGACCGAGGTGAAGAAGGGCGCAGTCAGATTGCCATCCACCAGGCTGCGAATGGCATCCGGCGTCAATTGATGCAGATAGCGCTTGGGCAAATTGACGCCAGCATTATTCACGAGAATATCCGGCCCACCGATGGAACTTTCCACCTTGGCGAGTGCGGCGGCGACTTGCTTTTCATCGGTCAAATCAGCCGGCACAATCATCGCGCCGCCGCCGATCATCTTCGCGGTTTCTTCCAGCGGTTCAACGCGCCGGCCCGTCAGAGCAACCTTCGCCCCTTCTGCGGCGAATGAAATGGCAATCGCTCGGCCAATGCCGCTGCCCGCGCCGGTGACCCAGGCGGTTTTTCCTTCAAGACGTTTCATCACAGAACCTTATCAGTGGTGGGATCAATCAGATGCATCTGATCCATATGCGCAATCAAGGACAGCGGCGCGCCAACGGCAGCCGGGGTC
>CAMCEP010000299.1 GCA_945873675.1 Asaia bogorensis | reverse complement strand
GGTGCCAGCTTGCCAAGCAATTGCGAAGCGGCGGGATTCGTCAACCCATATGCAAGACCAATGAGAATTGTGGCTGGGATGGCGATGGCAACCTCAGCAAAGCTCAGCAGGGCGACACCAGCCGCCGCAGCACAAAGCGCGATTTGCGTCGTACGCGCCGGGCCCCATACCGCGAGCCAGCGCGGCCCATAGGCAGAAGCGAAAACAGCGCACAAATAAACCAGCCCCACCTGATAACCGATATTGGCGCGCGCCAGGCCAAAATCAGGCGCGGCATAAGCGACCAGTACCGGCAGTGCATAGACCGCCATGGTCGCCAGGGTTTGTGCGCCAGCGAGCAAAAAAAGAGCTAGCGCCAAACCGCTTTGAGTTCTCATGCGCAGCGCAACCTCACGCCTGATGCAACCCCCGGCGATAGGTGGAAGGTTCCATATCCTTCACCGACTTTGCGCGTTTTTCCAGCCAATAGCTCTGCGCTGGCGGCATGGCGTCAAAGGCAGCTTCGACACCAAGCTTGCGCGCAGCATCGGTGGGCCAATTTGGGTTATAGAGAATCTCTCGCCCGATCGCGACTAAATCGGCATCACCTGATTGTAGAATGCCCTCAGCCTGGTCTGCGTGCACGATCAGCCCAACCGCCATGGTGGCGATTGGTGCATCCTGGCGTAGACGCCGCGCATAAGGCACCTGATAGCCATAGCCAGGGCGGGCGGCCTTGGGCGGGCCGCCGCTGATGCCGCCAGATGAGCAATCCACCACATCAATACCAGCAGCACCGACAAGCCGCGCCAGGCGGATGCTTTGTTCCACATCCCAACCCGAATCATCTTCGACCGAGAAACGCATGAAAAGCGGCTTATGCGCCGGCCAGACTGCACGTACCGATTCCACCACTTCTAGGGCGAAGCGCATGCGGTTAAGCTCTGTCCCGCCATATTCGTCATTGCGACGATTGGCTGATGGCGAAAGAAATTGGTGAACGAGGTAACCATGCGCGGCGTGTATTTCCAACACGTCAAAGCCAGCAGCATCCGCACGCCGCGCGGCATCCGCCCAATGCTGCACCACTTGCGGAATTTCATCGCGCGTGAGCGCACGTGGCATGGGGTCCCCCGCATCACCAATCTCAGCGCTGGGGGCAACAAGTTCCCATGCCTCCCAATCAGTAATCGCAGGGCTTTGCACCAGCGGCGCGCCACCTTCCCAAGGGCGAAAACGCCGCGCCTTGCGGCCGGAATGGCCGATCTGAATCGCCGGCACCGAACCATTGGCGCGAATCAAATCCGCCACGCGCTTCATGCCGGGAATAAAGGCATCATCCCAAAGCCCGGTATCGCCAAGCGTGCCGCAACCGCGCCGTTCGACCTTGGTGCTTTCCACCATTACCATGCCGGCACCACCTGCAGCGAAGCGCCCCGCATTCATCAAATGCCAATCAGTGATGAAGCCACGGTCTGCGGCATATTGATGCATGGGCGCGACCACCACGCGGTTCTTGAGCGTAATGCCACGTTTGGTCCAAGGCGTGAAAAGCAGGGGCAGGGTCATGGTCAAATCCTCCGTACCCGAAGCCTAGGGCAAGGAGGCTATGCTGGACAGAGGGGCTTCAGCCCTTCACATAACCAAGCGCGTGATCCGAGTGGCGCCGTTCCGCGGGGCGCTTGGCAGGATCACCAAAGCCACCACCACCGGAAGTCTCAAGCCGAACGATATCGCCCTTCAGCAAGCGCACCGCATCGCTTTTCGGTGCGATGGGTGTTTCCAGCCCGTCGCGAATGCGCATCAAGCGCCCAAGGCTGGCGGGCTTGCCGCCGGCAAGGCCATAGGGAGGAAAGCGAAAGCGATCCATATTCGCGGTGAAAATTCCAGCGGGGCTATCCACGCGCCATTCGCGAATAAGGCCAAGGCCGCCGCGATATTCGCCGTCTCCGCCTGAATCAGGCTTCAGCCCGTAATGCGTGATGGTGAGCGGCATTTGGCTTTCGATCATCTCGATCGGGATATTGCTGTTGTTGTGCATGCCAAAGGACCAGGCATTCACACCATCCTTGGCGGGGCTGGCGCCGGTGCCGCCGATTTCGATTTCCACCAATACCTCTCGGCCGCCATCGGCTGCTTCGGTCTGGAAGGTCGCCACGTAAGAACCGCCGTAATAGGCGGCCGGCATACGATCCGGCAGCGCCTGATGCAGGCAGCCGAACATCACATTGGCCAGCCTATGGCAAACGGCGACACGATGCGCGACCGATGCTGGCGCACGGCAGGAAGTAACACTGCCTTCACGGTGACGAATACGAATGGGGCGATAGCAGCCCGCATTGGCCGGCATGGCGCCATCAGTCGCGGCAATAATGCTGTAATAGACGGCACAATTGGACATTGCTGGTGTGCAATTGATGGGGCCGCGCTGCTGATCTGCACAGGCGGTCAGATCAACCTCAATCTCATCACCTTTGATGGTGATGGAGGCATGAAGGCGTACCGGTTCACCAGATACACCATCATCATCAAGGAAATCTTCAAAGTCATAGGTACCATCCGGCATGGCGCTAATGGCGGCGCGCATCGCGGCCTCGCTCTGATCCAGGATGCGGCCTGTGGCTTCAATCAGCGTTGCGGCACCATAGCGCGCGGCGATACGCCGGATGGAAGCGGCGCCAACCTCAAGGCTTGCTAATTGGGATTGCAAATCCCCCAGCATGAGCGCGGGCTTGCGTACATTCTGCCCGATCATGGCGTAGATGGCCTTGTTCAGCACGCCACCTTCAATCAGCTTCAGCGGCGGAATGCGCAGCCCTTCCTGAAAGACTTCCGTTGCTGTCGCGGCATAGGAACCAGGCGCCATGCCGCCCATGTCGATGTGATGGCAAAGCGCGCCCACATAGGCCACGCGCTTACCGTCATGGAAAACCGGCTTGAAGACCAAGATGTCGTTCAGGTGCTGCGCGCCGCAATAGGGATCATTGGTGGCAACAACATCATCTTCGTGCCAATCCGCGGCATCCACAAAGCGATCCAGCAATATGCGGAGCGCCGCGCCCATGGAATTCAAATGCTGCGGGATGCGCGCTGATTGCGCGACGTTGTTGCCATCAGTGTCGAAGACCGCTGTCGAATAATCCAGCAATTCACGCACCGTGGTGCTGCGGCTGGTGCGCCAGATGGTGATATCCATCTCGGCCGCCGCCGCGGTCAGCGCATTGCGGATGACTTCGATTTCAATGGGGCCTAGGCTCATGGCGCGATCTTCTTTGCAATCAGGGCGCCGCCGGCGGCAAGCCTTGCTTGCCAGGCGCGGGAAATCCAATGGGTGGCGAAGGCTTCCTCGATGATGGCGGGGCCATTGATCAGATCTTCGGCGCCAAGCGCTTCGCGGTCCCAGACGGTCACGTCGCACCATTGCTGGCCATCAAAGGCGCGGCGCTTTGCCTTGCGTGCCTGGCGGGAAGCTGGCGTTGGTTCGCGCAATACAGGCTTCGCCAGCTTGCCTTTGGCAATGGCGCGGAATGTGACGATTTCCACTGCCTCATTCGCATTGGAATAGGAAAAGCGCTGCTTATGCGTTGCATGAAAGCGTTGGATCAGCTCAGCCAAGACAGCCTCATCCGGGGCGTGTAGTTGGCCCCATGGGACAAGCAGTTCAAAGGCCTGGCCGTGATAGCGCATGTCAGCGGCAATCGTGATTTCACGTTCTTCAGCTGGAATGCCATCTTGTGCCAGTCGCGCATCCGCGGCCTGGCGCAATTCAGCGATGATGTCGCGCATCTGTGGCAAGCCAGCGGGTTC
>CAMCEP010000298.1 GCA_945873675.1 Asaia bogorensis | reverse complement strand
CAATCCGGCGAAGGGCAAAGCCAATCCGACCAGGAAGATGAAATGCTCGGCGCCCAGCCCGAGCAGATGCAAGGCGAAGCTTCGGACGAAGAGGCAGAGGAATCCGAAGAAGATGGCGCGGCGGCCGATGGCGATGACAAGCCAGGTGGCCCGCAGCAGCGCCGCGACGTGCCGCAGGTGGATGACACTACGCGCTACCACGCCTTCACCACGCAATTCGATGAAATCGTGGCAGCCGATGATCTGTGCGATCCGGATGAACTGACTCGCCTTCGCCAACAGCTTGATCAACAGCTTTCCCATTTGCAGGGCGTGGTTTCCAAGCTCGCCAATCGGCTGCAGCGGCGCTTGCTCGCGCAACAGCAGCGCGCCTGGGATTTCGATTTGGAAGAAGGCATTCTGGATGTCGCGCGTCTGGCGCGCATTGTCGCCAACCCGACCCATTCGCTGTCTTATAAGCGTGAGCGGGAGACGGATTTCCGCGACACCGTAGTGACACTACTGATTGATAATTCAGGGTCCATGCGCGGGCGCCCGATCACCGTTGCCGCCATGTGCAGCGATATCCTGGCGCGCACGCTGGAACGCTGCGCTGTCAAAACCGAAATCCTTGGTTTCACCACGCGCGCCTGGAAGGGCGGGCAAAGCCGTGAACGCTGGGTGGCGGAAGGCAAGGCGCGTAATCCGGGCCGGCTGAATGATCTGCGCCACGTGATCTACAAGCCCGCCGATGCGCCCTGGCGGCGCGCGCGCAAGAATCTCGGCCTGATGCTGCGCGAAGGCTTGCTCAAGGAAAACATTGATGGTGAGGCTTTGGAATGGGCCTATAAGCGCATCCTCGCGCGGCCCGAGCATCGCCGCATCCTGATGGTGATTTCCGATGGCGCGCCGGTGGATGACAGCACGCTTTCCGTCAATCCAGGCAATTACCTGGAACGCCATTTGCGGAAAGTCATTGGCGAGATTGAAAGCCGCAATGCGGTGGAATTGGTTGCCATTGGCATCGGCCATGATGTCACGCGCTATTACCGCCGCGCCGTGACCATTGTGGATGCCGAAGAACTGGGCGGCACCATGATGAAGAAGCTCGCAGAATTGTTTGATGAGGATGCGGCGGAAGCCTGGCAGCGGAGCGCGGCTGAGCGTTCGTCTCTGGTGGCGTGACGCGCTGATCCCACGCATGGGGCCGGCGCCTTCCCTTTTGCGCCGTGCCTTTCTTGCGGCGCTGCTTGCTTCCAGCGCTTCCTTGGCGGCGGCGCAGAATGCCGCGCAGCCTTTCACCCTGCCGGAAATCCCAGGACCAATGCGCCCGTTGGGCGGATTGGTGATTGACGCGAAGGCCTTGGGCGGTGGGGGGTTTTCCGGGGTGCATCTGGCACCTGATTTGACCCTGACCCTGATCAGTGATCGCGGCCATTGGGCCGAAGCGCAGCTGCTACTGGATGGGCTGACGCCCATCGGCCTGCAATCGCGCCGCCACGGGCCTTTGCGTGATGAAGCGGGCAGGCCCTTACCGCGCGGTTTCGCTGCAGATGCTGAGGCGCTGGCGCGGCTGCCCGATGGCACTTGGCTGGTGGCCTTTGAACGGCGGCATCGCCTCCGCGCCTATCGCCGGCTGGATGGGCCGGGCGCCTATGTCGCGGCACCGTCGGGGCTTGAGGCCGCACCACCCAATGGCGGGCTGGAAAGCCTAGCCGTGCTGCAAGATGGCCGGCTTTTCGCCATTGCCGAGACCTTCACCCCGCCGGACCGTCCTGAATTGCGCCATGCTTGGCTTGGGGTGCCTGGGCGCTGGACGCCGCTTTATTGGCAGCCCGCGCTTGGCTTTCACCCAACCGATGGCGCCATCCTGCCCGATGGCCGCGCGCTGGTTTTGGAACGCCGCTTCAGCCTGCTCGGCGGTTTTAGCGCCCGGCTGGTGATGACCGCGCCCGATGCCCTGCGCTCAGCACGCGAAGGCGCGGTGCTGCATGGCGAGACAATCCTGATGCTGGATGACGCGCCCTTGCCTTCCGAGAATTGGGAGGGTGTGGCGGTGACGCGCTTTGGTGATCAAACGCTGGTGGCACTGCTGTCCGATGACAATGAAAGCATTTTGCAGCGCAGCCTTTTGCTGCTGTTTGCGTGGCGAGGATGATATCGGCGTGATCCAAACGGCATGGATCACGCCGCTTAACCCGCTTCAGCCTTGAACCTTGATCCCGGAATCCGTGATCACCTTTGCCCATTTGGCGATATCATTCGCGATAGTGGCGCGCATCTGTTCTCCATTGCCAGCCACGATATCTAGCCCAAGGCCTGCAAAGCGCTGGCGCATCGCCGGGTCCGCCAGAATCGCCTGGGATGTGGCGTGCACCCGGTTCAGGATTGGCTGCGGCGTTCCAGCAGGTGCCATGGGACCAAACCAGGAGCTTGCCTCAAAACCCGGAAAACCTTGTTCAACCAAGGTCGGCATATTCGGCGCATTGGAAGAACGCTGTAGCGCGGTCACGCCAAGGCTACGCAATTGTTCGTCGCGGATCATGGGCAGCACGGCGCCGATATTCTGGATCCCGATCGGCACCGTGCCATTCAGCACATCCGCCATATTGGCCCCGCGATAGGGGATGTGTTCCATTTTGATGCCGGCCTGGTGGCAGAATAATTCGCCGGCGATATGCTGCGGCGTACCGACGCCAGGCGTGCCATAGGATACCTTGCCCGGATTGGCCCGCGCATAGGTGACAAGTTCCTGAATGTTGCGTGCTGGAAAATCCTTATTTGCCAGAAACACTGATGGCATGGTGAAGGCGATGCCAATCGGCGCCAGATCCTTCATGGGATCAAAGGGTAGCCGTTGCAGGCTGGGCAGAATGGTGAGTGCGGCGCTGGCCGCCCACATCAGCGTATAGCCATCAGGTGCCGCTTTCGCGACACGATCAACGCCAATCGCGCCCGAATTGCCAGCGACGTTTTCCACCACGACCGGCTGACCCCAGGCTTCACTGAAGCGCTGGGCGAAGATGCGCCCGCTGACATCGGTTGCACTCCCGGCGGTGAAGCCAACAATCAGCCGAACCGGACGTTCAGGCCAGGCTGTTTGCGCCAAAGCCACGCCAGACGCGCTGGCCCCGGCAAGGGCGGCACCACCCAGTAAAACCCGACGACGCGAAAGCGATGCTATCATGGACGTCTTTCTCCCCACTATTTTTATGGCCCCTTTGGCGGCGTAAAGGGCCAGGGGGATGGGGAGAGCCTAACGCACGCAATCGCGCGGCGTCCATGCGAAAGATGGCCGTACCAACGCCCCGCTTCAGGCAGAAACCTGCCGCACCAAGTCGCGCTTAGCGAGTGCTGTCCCAGCCGCCCAGGCCGGCATAATGGGCCGGGGCTTTTCGAACCAAAGGCAGGTTTCCTCGATCCCGCGTGCTGGGCACCAAATCCGTCCTTCGCCAAGCGGCCCAAAGCCGAGCAGGCGCACGACCGCGAGCGACGCCGCGTTATCCGGCTGCACCGCCGCACGCAGGCAATCAATTTCCATATGTTTGAAAGCGAGTTCCACCGCCACCGGCCCCGCTTCGCGCATCAGCCCTTGGCCCTGGTATTGCTCCCCAAGCCAATAGGTGGTCAGCGCCACGCGTTCATCGCCCGGCGGGCAGATCAGGCTGACCCAGCCGCACATCGCGCCATCGGATTTTCGTTCCAGTGCCAGCGGCAAGGACCGCCTTTCCGAAGCGGCACCGCGCGCCGCCACGATTTTCTCCTCCGCCATGGGTGAGGAGAAGGGCACCGGCCAGGAGGCCAATCGCTTGCTGATCGCTTC
>CAMCEP010000297.1 GCA_945873675.1 Asaia bogorensis | reverse complement strand
CGCGGCTTCCGCCCCTTCCAGATCAGCAAAGAAGCGCCCGGCCCAGGGGCGCAGATGGCGGGCGAAAAACGCCTCAGCCGCCGCGTCACCGCCCGGAAACACGCCAGACAGCAGCCCGGCAAAGCTTTCGCATTCGGATGCGATGTGATCCTCGGGCTCGGCCACGCCATCGGCGCGTTCAATGCCAAGCCGCGCGAGGTCCCCACGCAAATCAGCCAGCGGGCGTTCATGCAGGAAGCCCGTGATGTAATAGGAAGCGAAGGGCAGCAATTCGCCGCGCCCAAGGCCAATGAAAAGATCGTGGAATTCGCGTTGAACGCGCTGCGTATCCGTCGCGGCGGCGGCCTCAGCCAGGGCGCGGTAGCATTTGCCAAGCGGCGACGCATCACCCGACAAGGCGGCGAGGGCGGCCAGCAGATGGGCATCAGGGGCAGCCACGAGCAAACGGCCAAGCAGCGCGAAAAGACGCGCTCTTTCGGTCGCCATGGCATCCGGTGCCATATCTTTCTGCATCATGGGGCGCATTCTGGCCGCCGCTTCCTCTAACTCAATATCGAACCGTTATGGTCTTGCCCTGCTTTCACTCGAATGAAAAATCGGTAATGTTCCGACTCTACCCAGGGAAAAACAGAAACAAGTCCAACCCGAGCTTTCGACTCTAATACTCAATCCAGGCTCCCAATACAATGTTTTCTCAGGAAAAGCCTAACAACCTTATACGGGCAAGGCGCTGCCATGCCGGCGGGGGCGCTCTGCCGGGGTCTCTGGTGCCGTCTCAGCCTCAGGCGCGGCCTCGGCAATGCTGAAGCTTGACGCCGCGGGCGGCGCTTCCAGGGCCGGGGCCTCCGCCACGGCAAGGGCTTCGTCCTGCGGCTCTGCTGCAGGCTTGGGCACCGGCGCATCCAGGCCGAGCGCGTGGGAGAGCAGCTTCATCGCATCCCCCCCCAATTCCAGCGCAAAGCCCGGCACGCCATCCGGCGCGTTGAAATCCCAGGCGTAATCCGCGGGGCCGATGAAATCCCGAATGGCGGGGTCAAGGCTCCAGGCGCGGCGCAAGGCAGCGCTGCGGAGTTCCAGCGGCACCTTGCGGTGCAGGAAGGCCTTGAAATCGCTCTCGATGGTCAGGCTTTCAATCGGCGGCAGGCTCGCCAGGTCGAATTCATCCTCGGGCTCAGTGGGCAACGCCTCGGGCTTCGCTTCAAGCGGGGCGGGCGGCGGGGCTTCTTCCGGCGCGCGGCCTTCCACCACGGCGCGCTTGCGGCGCGACCAGCGGGAGAGAAACCCCTCCCCTTCTTCGCTCATGGCCCATCCACCCGGCTGCGCCGGCCAAGCCCTTCAAGCTCGGCCTTGTCGCGCTTGCGTTTGTGAAAGCCGCGGTCGCGGTGGTGCTCCTCCACAAAGGCTTCCAGCGCGGCGCGAATGCCCGGGGGTAGCGGCACGGCTTCCATCAGGTCGGCGCCCGAATCGGCATAAAGATGCGCCTCACCCGCATCCACCGTCACGCGTTGCAGCGCAAAGCCGGGCGCTGCTTCCACCGGGCGCAGCACCACCCAGATGCTGGGGCTGCTGCTTTCCAGATTGTGTTTGTAATTGTCGGTATCCGTCGGGTGCAAAGCCACTTCGGCATTGCCGGCGAAGAACAGGCTGCGCCCGGCTTCTTCGCGCATCAGCGTCCAGGCCGGCAGGCTTGGCGCATCTTCCAGCACTTCCACCGCGCGCCAGGCCCATTCCGCCCATTGCGTGACACCGGGGCGGCGTTCCACCACGACGCCCACGGGGATGGAGACGGTGCCAGGGATGATCAGGCTCATGCACCCTTCTCCGCGGTCAGCAGCGGCAGGCCAGCCACCAGGTTTTGCGGCTTCATGCGGACCCTATTCGCTGCATCCATGGCGAGCGCCAGATAGATGGGCTTGCCCGCCACGCGCGGCAGCATACGCGCGGGATTGGTAAATTCCAGCACGCCGAGCCACAGGATGCGCGCAAGCAGCGCCTGCGCCACCTTCTTGCCCTGCCAGAGATCATTGGTGATGGAGGTCGCTTCCGTATCCATCCCGATATGCCAGCGCCAATCGCGATCTTCGATGGTGGGCACGGCGCGGATCGTCACTTCTTCGCCGAACACATGCCGGATGAAGCGCGAGATGGCGCGCGCCAGCCCCTGCTGGCCGGGCCGGCCTTCCGCAATATCAAGCGCGAAATCATGCGCATCTGACCGCCCGTGATAAAGATGGCCATTGCTGTCGGACAGCACATCAATCTCAACCTCGCGCGGCGGCGCACCGGCTTCGACCAGCAATTGGCCGATCGCACCAAAGCCACCATCGCGGCCACGCATTTCCAGCACTTCCTCATCGGCCAGCAATAGCGAGCCCTGATTGATGGCCGCACGCTGCGGGCGATAGAAAAGCTCAGCGGCGCGGAGCGCGAAGGGATCGCCCTCCCCTTCCATCGCGGCGCGGGCGACCAGATGCGTCAGCATTTGCAGGAAGATGGGCGGGATGCCGCCGACATCGCCGCGATAGAGCGCCAGCCAGGCTTCTTCCAGACTGGGCGCGGCAGAAACGCGATCACGAAAGCCCAGAAAATGCCGCCAATTTTCCTGCGCATCCGCATCGGCAAGGGTAGCAATACGCGCGGCTTCCACTGGCTGTTCGGGTGCGGCCAATAAGGCTTCATGCAAGGCAACTTCAGCGGCGCAGGCTTCCGTCGGTGGCACCAATTCAGGCCGGGCGAGGAAGGCGCGCCACAAATCAGGCGTTGCGCGCAGCCTGCCATGCGGCACGGCCTCACACAGATGATGCCCGGAAGCGACCCAGAAATCGCCGGGGGAGAGCATGGCACTCATGCTTCGCGCTTTCCGATTTTGGTCAGATCAGGGCGGAGGATGGGTTCGTCATCCTCCTCGCCATGGGTCTCCACACTCGCGAAAACCGGCAGGCTTTCAAAGCTGCGATGCTGTTCGGCGCGCAGATGCAGCGTGCGGAAGCGTTCGCGCTGTTCGCCGCCTTCAATGCTGCGCGTCAAAGCCAGCACCGTGCCAGGCGGGTGATCACAAAGCTGTTCGGCAAAAGCCAATTCCTCCTCAGCCGCGGCGCGGGCCGCTGCTTCATCCGGCGCGCCATGGACCAGGTGGATATGCGCGGCAAGCGCCGCCAAGGCTGAGGCGCGGTCGGCGGCGCTGGCCTCCGCCACCTCAACCAAGGTGGCCCAGCCGAAGCTGCCAAGGCCGAGGAAGCCGCCGCGAAAGGCCTGACGGCGCTTGCCGGACATTTGCGCTGTGTCTTCATCCCAAAAGGAAAACCCGCCCGGCACGGCCCATTCGCCGGGCTCGGCGGCCTGGTCAAAGATTACGGTATCAGAGGCATCTAGGCGGATGGTGCGGGGCAGCCGGGTCATGCCAAAGCCTCCGCCAGGGACAGGGTTTGGAGGCCTTCCCCGCCTTCCAGCACCAGATCGCCGCTGGCCGGCACAATGCCGCGCCGCGCGCCGGCGCCAAGCTTGGGGTCAAGCCGCGCCAGATAGCGTTCGGCGAGCGTCTTGAAGCCGCGCGCCTGCCAATCCGCGACCGTCGCCATGAAATGCCGCGCCCATGCAGCGACCAGTAGCGCGGGGGTCAGATCATCGTAGCCCTCAGCCAGCAGCGATGTGCGGTCCGGGCGTTCGCCGGGTTCGGCATCGGCATATTCGGCGAAGCGGAGTTCCATCCCAACCACGAGCCAGGGCGGCACGCCATCCGGCGAGGTCTCGGCGGGCAGGCCAAGGCGGGTTTGCCCGACCAGGGCGCCATTCAGGCGAAGCCGAGCGGGCCAATCGAAAATCAGCGGAAT
>CAMCEP010000296.1 GCA_945873675.1 Asaia bogorensis | reverse complement strand
GAGGCCGACGCGCAGGGCCAAACCCGGCGTGCCGGTGTTTTGGAACGTGCCCATGGCGGGACACTGCTTTTGGATGAAGTGGCTGATATGCCGCTCGAAACCCAGGGCAAGATCGTGCGTGCGCTGCAGGAACAAGGGTTTGAACGTGTCGGTGGTGGCACACGCGTGAAGGTGGATGTGCGCGTAATCGCCACTACCAATCGTGACCTCACCGCCGAAATCGCGGCTGGGCGCTTTCGGGAGGATCTTTTCTATCGCCTGGCGGTAGTGCCGATCCGCGTGCCGCCGCTGAAGGAAAGGCGGGAAGATGTACCGCTTTTCGCGCGTTATTTCATGGCCCGCGCCATTGAGACCACGGGCATGGCGCCGCGTGATTTGTCAGAAGATACACTCGCCGCCATGCAGGCCTATGATTGGCCGGGCAATGTGCGCGAATTGCGCAATCTGATGGATTGGTTGCTGATCATGGCGCCGGGCGAAAGCCGGGAAGCGATCCGCCCGGAAATGCTGCCGCCCCAAATCGGCGCCGCAGCACCCGCCGTGCTGACGCTTGATCGCAGTTCTGAGATCATGACGCTGCCGCTGCGCGAAGCGCGCGAAGTGTTTGAACGCCAGTATCTGGAAGCGCAATTGCTGCGCTTTGGCGGCAATATCAGCCGGACCGCGAATTTCGTCGGCATGGAAAGAAGTGCCTTGCACCGCAAGCTGAAATTCTTGGGCGTACAGGCGGAAGACCGCGCGCCTTCAACCCCCGTTACCTGAGGTAGTCCCATGTCGCGCATCGCCTATGTGAATGGCCGCTATGTGCCGCAACCCGATGCGTCGGTGAATATCGAAGATCGCGGCTATCAATTCGGCGATGGCATTTATGAGGTGGTGCATCTGTTCAATGGCCGCTTCATTGATGAGGATTTGCACCTGAGCCGCCTTGAACGCTCCTTGCGCGAAATCGCCCTGCCGATGCCGATGCCGCGTGCGTCACTTCGGATGGTGCTGCGCGAAGTAGCCCGGCGCAATCGCGTGACCGAAGGTTTGCTTTATATGCAAGTCACCCGCGGCGTGGCGCGGCGTGATCATGCCTTCCCAAGCAAGCCAATCGCGCCCGCTTTGGTGGTGACGGTGAAGCGCATCGCGCCTTATCCGACCAATGTGGATCGCTGGGGGGCGGCGGCGATTACCATGCCTGACCTCCGCTGGGCGCGCTGCGATATCAAAACCGTCAATCTGCTGCCGAATTGCCTCGCGCGTCAGGCAGCGCGGGAAAAGGGCGCCATTGAAGCGGTGCTGTTTGACGAAGCGTCCGGCATGGTGACGGAAGGCGCGGCGACCAGCTTCTGGATTGTGGATGCGTCAGGCACCATCCGCACCCGCCCCTTGAGTGACGCCATCCTGCCCGGCTGCACACGTGCGGCGCTGATGGCGGAATTGCAGGATGCCGGCATTGCCTTTGAAGAACGCGCCTTTTCCATGGAAGAACTCCGCCACGCGCGGGAGGCTTTCATTACATCCGCCACATCCTTCGTGAAACCGATCACCAAGATTGATGGTGCGGCAGTGGGTGATGGTGAGGTCGGGCCCGTGGTGCGCAAGCTGTTTGAGATCTTTGCCCGCCATGTGAAGGGGGCGATGCGCAACGCGGCATGAAACACGCCCCGCGCGCCATCCTATTCGATTGGGACAATACGCTGGTGGATGGCTGGGCCGCGATTGAGGCCGGGCTGAATGCCGCCTTCCGGGAATTTGGCCTGCCGCTTTGGGATCGGACCCAGGTGCTTGCCAATGTGCGCCGTGCTTTGCGGGAAAGCTTCCCGGAATTGTTTGGCGCAGATTGGGAAAGGGCGCGCGATATCTTCTATGCCGAAGTGCGCGCCTGCCATTTACAGGTTTTGCAACCCATGCCTGGCGCGGCGGCGGCGCTCGAAGCCGGGGCAGGGCGCCTGCCCATGGGCGTAGTTTCCAACAAGCAAGGGCCATTGCTGCGGGCCGAAGCCCTGCATCTTGGCTGGGATCAGCATTTCGGCCCGCTGATTGGCGCGGGCGATGCAAGCGCTGACAAACCCAACCCAGCACCCATTTTTATGGCGCTGGAATCGCTCGGCCTCAGCCCCGCGCCGGATATCTGGTATGTTGGTGATACCGCGCTGGATATGCAGGCAGCGCGCGCCGCTGGTGTGCGCGCGGTGCTGATGGGCAATGCAGCGCATGATGGCGGCATTGCCGCAACCGGGGCGGATCAGGTTTTTGACAATTGTCATGCACTTGCAGTTGCAGTTTCGTCACTTGTCAAACCAGCCTGACATGTCAAACTACTTCTTGCCGGCGGCCGGATATGGTTTTCGCCGGTCCGCGTCTGGTCGGTGACCAGCAAAAAGAAGGACCGGTCCAATGGCCGCTGAAAAGTCCCAGAATGTGCAGGATGTTTTCCTGAATCACGTTCGCAAATCCAAAACGCCGGTTACGGTATTCCTGGTGAATGGCGTGAAGTTGCAGGGCATCATTACCTGGTTTGATAATTTCTCGGTGCTGCTGCGCCGCGATGGACACACGCAGCTTGTCTATAAGCATGCGATCAGCACTGTTATGCCGGGTGCGCCGATTTCGCTGTTTGATGGCGTGCCGGCGGCCCCAGGTGCCGCGGCCCCTGGTTCGGAAACGCGACTCACCTTGCAGCGTGAGGTGATTTCTGAAGGCGGAAACTGAGGCGGGCGTCGGGCGCCCTACCCGCGCCGCCGTCATCCTTCCCTTCGAGAAGCCCGCGCGCAGCGCCATTGGCGATGCGGGCGGGAAGCGCGCGGCCGAAGCAAGGCTGGCGGAGGCTATAGGCCTTGCCGCTTCCATTGGCGTGACCATTGTGCATTCCGCGATCTATCCGCTCCGCGAAAGGCGGCCTTCCACCCTGATGGGCGAAGGCCAGGTGGAGATGGAGAAAAAGGCGCTGCATGACCAGCAGGTGGGCGTGGTGATTGTGGATGCCGCACTCAGCCCCGTGCAGCAGCGCAACCTGGAACGTGCCTGGGGCTGCAAGGTGATTGACCGCACTGGCCTCATTCTGGAGATTTTCGGCGAAAGGGCTCGCACGCGCGAAGGCAGCTTGCAGGTTGAACTCGCGCATCTGGAATATCAGCGCACGCGGCTGGTGCGGTCCTGGACACACCTTGAACGCCAGCGCGGCGGCTTCGGTTTTTTGGGCGGGCCTGGGGAAAGCCAGATCGAAATTGACCGGCGGCTGATTGGGGACCGTATTGTGCGGCTCAAGCGCGAATTGGATCAGGTGCGGCGCACCCGCGGCCTGCATCGCCGCGCGCGGGAACGCGTGCCTTATCCGGTGGTGGCGCTGGTGGGCTATACCAATGCCGGCAAGTCAACGCTGTTCAATGCGCTGACGGGGGCAGGGGTTTACGCGCAGGATCAGTTATTCGCCACACTCGATCCCACCATGCGCGCCATAAAACTGCCATCGGGGCGCAATGTGATCCTTTCCGATACGGTGGGCTTCATTTCCGATCTGCCGACGCAATTGGTGGAAGCCTTCCGCGCCACTTTGGAAGAAGTCGCCGCCGCCGATCTTATTCTGCATGTGCGCGACATCGCCCACCCGGATAGCGCCGCGCAGCGTTCTGATGTGCTGGGCGTTTTGGAAGCCATGGCCGATGGCGCGGATGCCACCTTGGATGAGGCTTGGCCAGACCGCGTGGTGGAAGTGCTGAACAAGGCCGATCTTTTGGGCGGGATTGATGCCGTTGAACGCCGCAGCCCTGATGCGGTGGCGGTCTCGGCGCTGACCGGGGAAGGGTTGCCCGCCTTGCGCGCGGCGATTGATGCGCGGCTTTCGGC
>CAMCEP010000295.1 GCA_945873675.1 Asaia bogorensis | reverse complement strand
GATGTATATCGGCCATAACCACCCGAAAGTGACGGAAGCAGTACTGGCGCAGGTGCCGCTGGGCACCACTTTCTTTGCCAATAACGAACACGGCATTCGCCTCGCCGCCGCCATTGTAGATGCCATGCCCTGCGTGGAGCAGGTGCGCTTTGTCTCATCCGGGTCTGAAGCTGATCTTTACGCCATGCGCCTCGCCCGCGCCTATCGAAAGCGCCCGAAGATCGTGAAATTCGAAGGCGGCTATCACGGCATGAGCGATTGGGGCTTGATGAGCCTCGCCCCCAAAAAACTCGCGAATTTCCCCGAAGCCGTGCCCGATACGCCGGGCATTCCCGATAGCGTGCGCGGTGAAGTACTGGTCGCCCCCTTCAATGATATTGAAGCGGCAGTACGGCTGATTGAAGCGCGCCATGATGAGATTGGCGGCGTGATTTTGGAGCCCTTCCAGCGCCTGATCCCGCCAAAGCCCGGCTTCCTGCAAGCAATTCGTGAGGTTACCGCGCGGCTTGGCATTCCGCTGATTTTTGATGAGGTCGTGACAGGTTTCCGCTTCGCCTATGGCGGCGCGCAGGAATATTACGGCGTGACGCCCGATATCTGCACCATGGGCAAGATCATCGGTGGCGGCTTTCCGCTGGCCGCCCTTGGCGGGCGCGCGGATATCATGGCGCAATTCGACAAGGGGACGGTGGGCGAAGACCGCTTCCTCACGCAGATCGGCACGCTTTCCGGCAACCCTGTTGCCTCGGTCGCGGGGCTGGCCACCATGGCGGTGCTCCGCGAACCCGGCGCCTATGAGCAGATTTTTGCCACCGGCCGCAGCTTGATGGACGGCCTGACGGGCCTGATCCATGAGGCCGGAATTCCTGCCCAGGTGGTGGGTGAACCGCCTTTGTTTGATGTGGTCTATGCCACGGGTGATATCCGGGATTACCGCAGCGTCATCCGCCAGGATATGGCGATGCAGAAGCATGTGAACGGCGTATTCCGTGGCCGAGGCATTCTGAAGGGGGACGCCAAATTCTACATGTCCCTGGCCCATACGGCAGCAGATGTGGCGCAGACCCTGGATGCCTTCCGCGCGGCGATGAAATCCCTGCCGGCCAAGGCGGCCTGAAAGGGGCTTTTTGGGCGGTATTGGCCTTGTTTTTTACATTTTTGTGATCCAGTTAGCGTGGCAAGGGGCCATCACTAGTCTGTGATGACCCCAAAACCATTCAGGAGGTCACGCTGAACATGGATCGTCGTTCCCTATTGCTGGGGGCCTCTGGCCTCACCGCTGGTCTTGCCACCCCTGCCATTCTTCAGGCGCAGCCTGCTTATCCCGGGCGCCCGTTGCGTCTGGTTGTGCCCTGGCCGCCGGGCCAGGCGACAGACCTGATGGCGCGCGTGACCGCAACCCGGATCGCCGAAACCTGGGGTCAGCCGATTGTGCCGGAAAACCGCGCCGGCGCCGCTGGCATGATCGGGACCGATCTGGTCGCGAAGGCTGCGCCGGATGGCTACACTCTCCTGGCGGCTTCCACGGGCCCTATCACCACCGCGCCGCTCGTGCAGCGAACCCCTTATGATGTCCAGCGGGATTTCGCCCCGGTCGCACAAATCGGCATTTCCCCTTACGTGCTTATCGTGCGCAAGGATTTCCCGGCGCAGAATGCGGCGGAATTCGTCGCTAAGGTGCGCGCTGAGCCCGATAAATACACCTATGCCACTTCCGGCACTGGTGCGGCGGCGCATCTGATTACGCTGATGTTCCTGACGCGCGCGAAGCTTCAGGCTGTGCATGTGCCCTTCCAGGGCAGCGGCCCAGGCCTGACGGCCGTGACCGCCGGCCAGGTGGATTTCGCCATTGAAACCTTGGTGGCGACCTCGGCGCTGTTCCGCCAGGGGGCGGTGCGCGCGCTTGGCGTCAGCCTGAAGGATGGCACTGAATTGCAGCCGGATCTCATGCCGCTGGCCCGCCTGCCGGGGGTTGAGGGTTATGATGCCGGCGCTTTCGGCGGCTATATGGTACCGGCGGCAACCCCGCGCCCCATCGTTGAGCGTCTGGCGGCCGAGACGGAGAAGGCGCTGGGCACGGCGGAAGTGAAAGCGCGCCTCGCGCAGATCGGCTTTCAGCCTTATTTCCGCAATACGGCCGATTTCAGCAGCTTCCTGACGCGCCACAGTGCAGAGTTCCGCGAAGTGATTCAGGCCAATAACATCAAGGTGGATGGCTGATCTGCCTTTGGCTTTCGTGCGGGGCTTATCCTGCCATGCTGAGAGGGGGCGGCTTGACCGCCCCCTTGCTTTTGGCGCCTGGCCCATGGCGCAGGCGGCCAAAATCTGAAAAACTAGCGACTTGAGAGAGGAACGCCATGACCGAAGATACCCGCCTGGACCCCCCGAGCCTTGAGATCGCTGGCAGCCGCGCCACCATCCGGCTGCATCGCTCCCGCCACCGCAATCGGGTTGAGCCTGGCGATATCATCCGCATCATGGACTATCTGGAACAGGTGGATGCCAACCCGTCGCTTCGCGTGCTGATCCTGGCCGCAAGCGGTCCCGCCTTCAGCGCGGGCTTTCATTTGGGCGGCTTTGCGGAAGACAAGGAAGCCGCTGCCCGCGCGCCTACCTTTGAAGCCATGGTGGACCGTTTTGAAGCGGTGCGCGTGCCGACGATCTGCCGCTTGCAAGGTGGCGTTTATGGCGGCTCCACGGATTTCGCGCTGACGGCGGATTTCCGCATTGGCGTCACGGGGATGGAAATGTTCATGCCGGCCGCCAGGCTTGGCGTGCATTACTACCCGACGGGGCTTTCGCGTTATGTCTCCCGCCTTGGGCTGAATAATGCGAAGCGCCTGTTCATGACTGCGGAAAAGCTGGGCGCGGAGGAATTGCTTCGCATCGGCTACCTCACGCATTTGGTGCAGCCGGCGGAATTGGATGCGGCGGTAGATCAACTTGCGACCACGCTCGCCAATGGCGCGCCGCTGGCCATTCAGGGCATGAAGCAGGCGCTGAATGAAATTGGCCATGGCAGGCTGGATGTTGCTGCCTGTGCCGAACGCGCGCGGCTTTGCAAGGAAAGCGAAGATATTCAGGAAGGGCTTGCCGCCTTCCGCGAAAAAAGAGCGCCCGTCTTTCGCGGGCGCTGATCGAAGCGGGCCGGAGCATTTTCAAGCCAAGTGGAACACTTGGCGCCTCGGAAAATGCGACCGGATAAGTGAGCATTTTCAAGCCAAGTGGAACACTTGGCGCCTCGGAAAATGCGACCAATCAAAAAGGGCGCTGCCTGATCGGACAGCGCCCTTTTTGATTCAGGCTTCCCCGTAATGAATACGGCGATAGGGGCGGGACACCACCGTATCATCGGTGTGCACATCCCAAAGGCTGGCGCTATTGCCGCTTTGATGGGCCTCGAACATCGCGCCCATTTGGCCAAGCGCACTCACGGTCTGGCCGCGCACGCCAAAGCCATTGGCCACACCCGCCAAATCGCCCCGGCCATGAATGACAATACCGGCATCAATATTGCCGGCACGGAATTTGTGAATCTCCGCGCCATAGCCGCCATCATTGATGATCGCCATCAGGAATTTGGTGCCATGCCGGCGCGCGGTTTCCAATTCCTGGATATGCATCAGCAAGCTGCCATCACCTTCAATCAGCAGCACCTTGCCATCCTTGCGCGCAGCTGCCACGCCAATCGCCGCCGGCAAGCCATTGCCGATAGCGCCGAAATCGCTCACCACATGATAACGCTCCGCCGCGCGGCCCTTCAGATAGGTCATGGCAAAGCCAAGGTAATGGCCACCGCCAATCACCACATCCCAATCCTTGGGCACAATGGCGTCCAATTCCATGATCGCCTTGCGCGGATCAACCGTGCC
>CAMCEP010000294.1 GCA_945873675.1 Asaia bogorensis | reverse complement strand
CCACGCGCCCCTACGCCTACTCCGGGTTGAGGCCCATTTCGTCTCGACAGGCGAGAGAACCGTCACGAACCGGGCAAGGCCGCGAAAATCGTAAGACATTGAAAAATAGGGGTTTTTTTAACCGAACCAATTTTGGCGAGGTTCGGTCGAAAAGAGACAAAAGGGCTTCAGAGACCGATTTTCGGACTTTCCCCGGTCTCCAAGGTTCGGTTGCCTTCGCAAACTCCTTTGAAATTCTCAAAGGAACGCAGGCCATTTTTGGGCTTAGGACCAGTTCGCAACGAAAATCTGGCGGAGAGGGTGGGATTCGAACCCACGGTACAGTTGCCCGTACTTCGGTTTTCGAGACCGACCCGTTCGACCGCTCCGGCACCTCTCCAGCGTGTTGGGGAAGCGGGCCTCCCCTCGAACGATCACGCCCCTATAATTGCCCCTGCGCCCGGGCGCAATCTCTGGCGTTGACGCCAGCGGCCCGCCCATCTATATGCCCGCTTCTTCCGGCCCGGCGTTCCGCGCCCGGGGCGGGCGGTTTTTGCCGTTGGTGAAGGCCGGCCAGTCACGCTTTTGAAAGAGTTTCGGGGCATCCCCATGACCTATGCAGTAATCCGCACCGGCGGCAAACAATATCGCGTCACGCCTGACGCCGTGCTCACCGTTGAACGGCTTGAAGCCGAACCGGGCGCCACGGTGACGTTGCATGATGTGCTCGCCATCGCGACCGAAGCGGGGCTTTCCATTGGCGCGCCGACCGTGCCTGGCGCCAGCGTGACAGCGACCGTGGTGGAACAGAACCGCGGCGACCGCATCCTGATCTTCAAGAAGCGCCGCCGGCAGAATAGCCGCCGCAAGAATGGCCATCGCCAGCACCAGACGGTTCTGCGCATCGCCTCCATCAACGCAGCCTGATCGGAAAGGAACCAAGCCATGGCACATAAGAAAGCAGGCGGTTCTTCGCGCAATGGTCGCGATTCCGCGGGTAAGCGCCTGGGCGTTAAGCTGTTTGGTGGGCAGACCGTGAATGCGGGCTCCATCATCGTAACCCAGCGCGGCACGAAGATGATCCCCGGCACCAATGTCTATGCTGGGCGCCAGCACAGCCTGCATGCCGCCGTTGATGGCCGCGTTGTGTTTGAACGCAAGGGCGAAGATCGCGTGCATGTTAACGTGCAACCGCTGCCGCTGGCGGCGGAATAACCCAAACTTTCAACCTATCCCTGAAAGCGAGGGTCCCTTGGGGCCCTCGTTTTGTTTTTGGGGCCGTGATGCCCCGCGGATTGACCCATGAAGTTCCTTGATGAGGCGAAAATCTGGGTGAAGGCCGGCGATGGCGGTGATGGCGTCATCGCCTTTCGGCGCGAAAAATTCATTGAATTCGGCGGCCCGGATGGCGGCAATGGCGGCAAGGGCGGTGATGTGATCGCCGAAGCGGTTGCTGGCCTGAATACGCTGATTGATTTCCGCTACGCCCAGCATTTCAAGGCGCGCAAGGGCGGCAATGGCGCCGGTTCTGATCGTACCGGCGCGGCCAGCGAAGTGGTGGTGCTGAAATTGCCAGTGGGCACGCAGATTTTTGCGGAAGACCGCGAAACCATGATCGCGGACCTCGATCAGCTTGGCAAACGCGTGGTGCTGGCGCGCGGTGGCGATGGCGGCTTTGGCAATGCAAATTACAAAACCTCGACCAATCGCGCGCCGCGCCGTGCCGATAAGGGCTGGCCAGGGGAAGAACGTTGGCTTTGGCTGCGGCTCAAGCTGATTGCCGATGCCGGGTTGGTGGGCCTGCCCAATGCCGGCAAATCCACCTTCCTGGCTGCGGTTTCTGCCGCACGCCCAAAGATTGCCGATTACCCCTTCACCACACTTCACCCGCAGCTTGGCGTGGTCCGCCTTAACGCGACCGAGGAATTTGTGCTGGCCGATCTGCCGGGCCTGATTGAAGGGGCGGCGGAAGGGGCCGGGCTTGGCACGCGCTTTCTGGGCCATGTGGAGCGCTGCAAGGTGCTGCTCCATTTAGTGGATGGCTCGGCGGCTGATCCTGCGCGGGCCTATCGCACCATTCGCCACGAATTGGCCGAATATGGCCATGGGCTGGAAGATCGCCCGGAATTGGTGGCGCTCAACAAGGCCGATGCCATGACGCCACAGGCACGCACAGCACGCGTGAAGGCGCTTTCCCGCGCGGCGGGCAAGCCCGTCATGCTGATCAGCGGCGCGAGTGGGGAAGGCGTGCCGGAATTGCTCCGTGCGCTGGCCGATATGATCGCGGCGGCGCGCTGACAGGCTGGGCTTTCGCGTGGTAAGCGCCATTCCATGATCAACCCGGCCCAGCCCCACTTCAAGGATGCCAAGCGCATCGTCGTGAAGATCGGCTCCGCGCTGGTGGTGGATAATGCCACCGCCGCGCCGCGGGCGGCCTGGCTTGCCTCGGTCGCCGCCGATATCGCCGCACTCCGCGCGCGTGGGGCGGAGGTGGTGGTGGTGTCTTCCGGCGCCATTGCATTGGCGCGCAAGGCACTTGGGCTGACACGGCGGCGGCTTCGGCTGGAAGAAAAACAGGCGGCGGCGGCGGTGGGGCAGATTCGCCTAGCGGGCGCTTGGCAGGAAGCGCTGGCCGCACATGGGCTGAATGCCGCGCAATTGCTGCTGACGCTGGAAGATTCGGAAGATCGTCGGCGCTATCTGAATGCGCGCGCTACGCTTGCTACGCTGCTCAACCTGGGCTGCGTGCCGGTGATCAATGAAAATGACACGGTGGCCACGGCGGAAATCCGCTTTGGCGATAATGACAGGCTGGCGGCGCGTGTGGCCGAGATGATCCAGGCCGATGCGCTGCTGCTGCTGTCAGACATTGATGGGCTCTACACCGCCGACCCGCGCAATGACCCGAATGCGCAACATTTACCCGTAGTGGAGCGCCTGACAGAGGAGATCATGGCGATGGGTGGCGAACCGCCGCCTGGCTATTCCTCGGGCGGTATGCGCACCAAATTGATCGCGGCGCGCATCGCAACCGGCGCCGGTACCGCCATGGCGATTGCGCTTGGCCAGCGTGACCATCCGCTGCGTGCGCTGGAAGAAGGTGCCCGCTGCACCTGGTTTCTGCCCCTGCCGGAAGGCCGCAGCGCGCGCAAGCGCTGGATCGCGGGCAGCCTCGCGCCGCTTGGTGTGCTGGTGGTGGATGCGGGTGCGGCACGTGCGCTCAAGCGCGGTTCATCGTTGCTGCCCGCCGGCGTGCGCGCTGTAGAAGGCGAATTTTCGCGCGGCGATCCGGTGAGTGTGCGTGACGCTGAAGGCGTTGAAGTCGCGCGCGGACTTTCCGCCTATGATGCCGAAGCGGCGCGCCTGATTGCTGGGCATCGCAGCGAAGCTTTGGAAGAAATCCTTGGCTGGCGCGGGAGGGATGAAATCATCCACCGCGACGATATGGTGCTTCTGTAACAGCCGCCCTGGGGCGCTATACGCGACGCATGCTTCATGGCAGCCTTAGCCTTGAGCGTAGCTTAAGCCGCGCTGATCAAGGGCAGGAAACGGCATGAAGGAAATACGCCTTCTCTCCACCAGTGCGATTCTGGGCTACGGCTTCCCGGAAGCGAGCCTTCAGGCAGGCATGGCGCGTGCACCGCATGTGATGGGCGTTGATGGCGGCAGTGTTGATCCCGGCCCCTATTACCTTGGCGCCGGCGTGCCATTTTGTTCGATCATGGCGATCCGGCGCGATTTGCGTCTGATGCTGCGCGCGGCAATCGCGGCGCGCATACCGTTGATGATCGGCACCTCGGGCGGCGCGGGTGGCGCGCCGCATCTGGAACTGACCGCGCGGCTGGTGCGCGAAATCGCTGCCGAAGAAGGCTTGCATTTCCGCCTGGCGCTGAT
>CAMCEP010000293.1 GCA_945873675.1 Asaia bogorensis | reverse complement strand
CCTTGGCGGCCAAGCCTTCCGCTACGCGCCGCGCAACCGTAGGGCCGGTGGTGGAAAGATCCACCACAATCTTCGCCATGCCGCCCTGCACCAGCCCATCCGCTCCAAGCGCCACGGCTTCCACCGCCGCCGGTGTCGGCAGGCTGAGCAGCACCGCATCGCATTTGTCGGCCACATCACGCGCGCTGGCCGCGGCCGTGGCGCCCATGGCCGTGAGGGAAGCCACTGCCTTCTGATCAAGATCATGCACCACCAGCGCATGGCCGGCCTTCACCAGGCGCCGCGCCATGACGCCACCAATATTCCCAAGGCCGATAAAACCAAGCTTCATGACATTCCTCATCACCATTGCGCCGGGCTTGCACGGCCCGCGCTGTTATTTATGGGGAAAGGCTCCGCCCGGAAGCGCCCTCAGTCAAGGGGCGGCTTCAGCGCGTAGCGGGCAATTTCGTAAAATCGCCAAAGCGCATGCTGGGGTGGCTGCGGGCATATTGTGGCGGGAAGGCCGCCTGTTCGCGCAGCGCCTCAGCAGCATGCCACGCCCAGCGCGGATTATAGCTCATGCCCCGGCCAATCGCGATCAGATCCGCAGCACCATCGCGCAACGCCTGATCCGCCTGTGCTGGTTCATTGATAAGCCCAACCGCAATGGTCGGAATGCCGGCATCTTCGCGAATGCGCCGCGCCATGGGCACCTGGTAACCGGGGCCAAGATCAATCTGCTGATCAGGGCTGCTGCCGCCGGACGACGCGCAGATGAAATCACAACCAAGCTTCTTCAATTCCTGCGCGAAAACTACGCTATCGGCCAAGGTCCAGCCACCTTCGATCCAATCCGTTGCGGAAACCCGCACACCAAGCGGCTTTTCCTCAGGCCACACCGCGCGCATGGCGGCGAAAACCTCCAACGGGAAGCGCATGCGGCCCGTGATATCGCCGCCATATTCGTCATTCCGATTATTCGACAGCGGCGACAGAAAGGAATGCAGCAAGTAGCCATGCGCCGAATGCAGCTCAATCAGATCAATACCGAGCGCATCGGCGCGCCTTGTCGCTTGCACAAAGAATTCCTTGATCTCAGCCAGCCCCGCATGGTCCAGCATGCGCGGCGCCGGCCGGCCGGGAAAGGCGATATCGCCCGGGCTGATCGGGTGGAAGCCGCCCTCCTCCGGCCCGATATATTTGCCCCCCATCCAGGGTTGCGCGGTGGAGCCCTTACGCCCCGAATGCGCCAATTGCATCGCGATTTTCGCCTGGCCGTGCTGACGGCAAAACGCCATCACCCGTGCGATGGATTCTTGCTGCGCGTCATTCCACAAGCCCAGGTCAAACCGCCCAACCCGCCCGCGCGGTTCCACCGCCGTTGCCTCAAAAAACATCAGACCGGCGCCAGAGACCGAGAAATTACCGTAATGCATCAGGTGCCAATCCGTCGCCTCATTGCCGGTGGTGCCGGAATACTGCGCCATGGGGGAGACGATGATGCGGTTGGGCAGCGTCAGCCCGCGTAGCGTAAACGGCGAAAAAAGTCGGCTTGGCATTGGCGGTTTCCTCTTTTGGGAGGATACTCGCCCCCGTCCCGCCCGGCGCGCAAGCCCTGGGCTGGGTTCATGGAGTTTCTGTCAGGTGGCGCGGCGCCTTGCCCCGCCGGAAGGGGTGGATGCGATGAATGAAATGCGGCGAACCATGCCGGCAAACTCCGGCCCGGCCTTGACCGAGCCCGATGTGATCATCATCGGCGCCGGCATTTCTGGCCTTTACCAGCTCTATCGCCTGCGGGAGCTTGGCTATGGCGTCCAGGTGTTCGAGACCGGCAGCGATCTGGGCGGCACTTGGTATTGGAATCGCTACCCCGGCGCGCGGTTTGATTCGGAAAGCTACACCTATGGCTATTCTTTTTCCGATGAACTGCTGCAGGAATGGAGCTGGAGCGAGCATTTCGCCCCTCAGCCCGAAACACTGCGCTATTTGCAGCATGTGGCAGACAGGTTCGATCTGCGCCGCCATATCCAATTCAATAGCCGCGTCGTGAGCGCGCATTTTAATGAAGCCGCGCAGCGCTGGACAGTCACACTTGATACGGGCGCTGAGCATAACTGCCGCTTCCTGATCACCGCCCTTGGCCCGCTTTCCGCTGATACGCTGCCGCGCATCCCGGGCGTTGAAAGCTTTACTGGCCAATCCTTCCATACCTATCGCTGGCCACATGAACCCGTGAGCTTCGCGGGCAAGCGCGTGGCGGTGATTGGCACGGGGGCGACCGGTGTGCAGGTGATCCAGACCATTGCTTCTGAGGTTGGCTCCCTCACGGTCTTTCAGCGCACGCCCAATTGGTGCGCGCCCTTGCATAACCGGGCTATAACGGAAGAAGAACAGCGACAGATCAAGGGTAATTACCCAGCACTTTTTGCGCTGCTGCGCACCACGCCTGGCTGCTATATCCATAATTCTGATCCGCGCAGCGTGTTTGAAGTCACGCCAGAAGAACGCGAAGCCTTTTGGGAACAGCGCTATGCCGAACCAGGTTTTGGCATCTGGCAGGCGAATTACCGCGATATCCTGACCGACCCCAAGGCCAATGCGCTGATCAGCGATTTCATCGCGCGCAAAATCCGCCAGCGGGTGAAGGACCCTGCGGTTGCCGAGAAGTTGATTCCGAAAAATCATGGTTTTGGTACGCGCCGCGTGCCGCTCGAAACCCGCTATTTTGAGGCCTATAATCGCGACAATGTCCGGCTGGTGGATATCAACGAAACGCCGATCGAGCGCATTACGCCGAAGGGCATCAAGACCAGCGATGCCGAATATGAATTCGACATGATCATCTACGCCACGGGCTTTGATGCCATTACCGGCGCTTTTGATCGGATTGAGTTCAGGGGCATTGGCGGCCAGCTTCTCAAGGATAAATGGGCGGATGGGCCGAAAACCTATCTGGGTCTGCAATCCGCGGGCTTCCCCAATATGCTGACAATCGTGGGGCCGCATAATGCCTCCACCCGCTGCAACATTCCGCGCTGCATTGAACAAAATGTGGAATGGGTGACAGACCTTATGCGCCATGTGCGCGACAACGACATCAGCTGCTTTGAAGCGACTGAAGCAGCGGAAGCCGAGTGGTCGCACCATATCGAAACCCTGGCCGAGGGTATGCTCTATGCTCAGATCGATTCCTGGGCGACGGGCATCAACCGCAATGTCGAAGGGCGCGATCAGCGACGCATTCTGCAATATCAGGGCGGCGCGCCGGCCTATCGCGAAAAATGTGATGCGGTTGCCGCGCAGGGCTATGCCGGCATGAAGCTGAGCTAGGGGCCACACCATGCGCCAAAACCCTGTTCGTGCCGCGCTTCGCCAAGGCCGCATGGCGCATGGCATTATGGCGACGGAATTCCTGACACCAGGACTTTGCCAAATCCTGGGCAATGCCGGTGCAGACTACGTCATCTTCGATATGGAACATGGCGGCATGGGTATTGACGCGATTAAGGCGCAATGCGCCTTTGCGCGCCATGCCGGCGTGGTGCCCTTGGTGCGCGTCACGGGTCATCACTATCATCTGATCGCGCCCATTCTTGATGCCGGGGCCATGGGCATCATGGAACCCATGGTCGAAACGCGCGCCCAGGCGGAAGAATTAGCGGCCTGGTGCCGCTATCGTCCCGAAGGACGGCGTGGCGTTGGCTTCGGCTATGCGCATGATGACTATAAAGGCCAAGATGTGATCGCCGGCATGAAGGCGGAAAATGAACGCGTTATGGTCATTCCCCTGATCGAAACCGCCAAGGGGATTGAAAATGTTGAAGCGATCATGGCCGTGCCCGGTGTGGATTTGGGCTGGTTCGGCCATTATGATTTGAGCGATTCACTCGGCATCAC
>CAMCEP010000292.1 GCA_945873675.1 Asaia bogorensis | reverse complement strand
CCCCATCATGGAAGCGCACATCAGGCCGGAGCGTCAGCACCAAAGCACGCCCGCCATCGTCCCAGCGCCAGGCGGTGGCCAATTGCGGGACGATGTTCAGCTTTTCATCAATATCCACGAGTTTGTCGCACATGGCGGCAAATACCTGCCGCCCGGCAACGCTGCGGGACAGTGTGGGGTCCAGCACATCGGGGTCTGAAGCAATGCCAATGCGCAAATGCTGCGCGCTGGCGGGCAGGGATAGAAACCCCATCAAAATCAGGGCGGCGAGGCGTTGCATGGCGCTTCCCAAGGTCATTCTACCCCTATCTCACCGCCTTGGGCGCTGCGGCGCAATGGTCAGGCTTGGCGCGCGGCGTTGGGATTCATGCGCCACATGGTCCAATTCAGCACCCCCGCGAAACTCACCCAGGCGAGATAAGGCACCATGAGCCAGGCGGCCCTTTCATCAATGGGCCAGAAGGTGATGATGCAGCCCAGGATGGAAAGCCAGAGCAAACACAAATCCGCAAGGGCGAGATCCATCCGCCGCATGCCGAAGAAAAAGCCCGACCAGGCGGCATTGAGCAGCAATTGTACCCCATAGATTGAGAGTGCAAGGCTGGCCCCGGCGAAACCGGCCCGGCCCCAAACCAGCCAACCCGCAGTGGCAATCATGAGGAAAAGCAGCGCCCAAGCGGGGCCAAAAAGCCAATTCGGCGGGCGCCAGGGCGGCTTGGCCAGGCCCTCATACCAGGCCCCCGGTTTGAATACCGCCCCCGACATGGCCGCCGCGAAGCAGGCGCCCAGGAAGCCAAAAAAGCCGCTGATCGGGGGAAGGTCCATGTTCCCTATATAGAACATGATTGCCGCTTGCGCAGGGGTGGTGGCATGGTGGCAGGACAAGGCAGGGGGAGAAACAGCCATGGCGCAACATGAATCGGATTATGTCATTCTGGGTGGAGGCTCGGCCGGTTGCGTCTTGGCGACCCGGCTGTCGGAAGATCCGGGCACGAGTGTCACCATGCTGGAAGCCGGCCCCTGGGACCGCAACCCCTGGATCCACATCCCTATGGGTTTTGCGCGGCTTTATGTGACGAAGAAATTCGATTGGAACTACCAGACTGAAGCGGAAGGGGAACTCGGCGGGCGCAGCGTCTATTGGCCGCGCGGGCGCGTGATTGGCGGTTCTGGCAGTGTCAATGGCTTGGTGTTTCTGCGCGGCAGCCCGCGCGATTATGACCGCTGGTCGCAATCCGGTGCGCGCGGCTGGTCTTATGAAGACTGCCTGCCTTACTTCAAGCGCCTGGAAAGCTTCGCGGGGCCTGAGAGCGAGTATCGCGGTAAGGATGGCCCGATGCAGATTGCCGAGGTGCCGGAACCATCGCCTGGCTGCCGCGCCTTTGTCGAAGCCTGCGTGAAGTTGGGCTTCACACGCAACCGCGACAATAATGGCGATTGGTATGAAGGTGTGGCGCCCAATCAATTGAATGTGCATCGCGGGCGGCGCTGGAGCCCGGCTGTGGCTTATCTGCGCCCCGCCTTGAAGCGGCCCAATCTGCGCGTTGAAACCGAACGCCTGGGCCAACGCATCCTGATCGAGAATGGCCGCGCCGTTGGCGTGGTGGTACGCGGCCCGGCCGGTGAGGAAACCTATCGCGCGCGGCGGGAGGTGATTTTATCCTCGGGCGCCATCGAAAGCCCGAAAATGCTGATGCTGTCTGGCATTGGTGAGGCAAATACGCTTCAAGAAATGGGCATTCAGGTAAAGGTGAATGCGCCCGAAGTCGGCAAGAATTTGCAGGATCATTTCATGGTGCGCTTTGCCTATCGCACCAAGCCATGCGGCACGCTGAATGAAATCATGGCGAACCCCATTCGCGCTGCTGGGCTTGGCTTGGAATGGGCGCTGAGGCGCAAGGGCCAGATGGCGGTGGGCGCTTCGGAAGCGAGCCTTTTTGCCCGCGTGCTGCCGGGGTCTGAAGAACCCGAAGTGCAATTCCAATTCGTCAATTTCAGCCTGGGCGGCAATCAGGGCACTTCGGCGAATTCACTCGCGAAGCATCCGGGCTTCACCTTCAATTTCTGCGTCTGCCGGCCTGACAGCCGCGGTGATTTGACGCTGCGTTCGCCCAATGTCGCAGACAAACCCGTGATCCGCGCGAATTACCTGACCGCGCCTTCCGATATTCGCATCATGCTGGAATCCGCCAAGCTCGGCCGGCGCATTGCCGCGACAGAGCCCTTCGCCGGCTTGATCGAAAGCGAACAATTCCCCGGCCCCAGCACGGGTTCCGAGGATGAGATGCTGGATTATATCCGGAGCGCCGGGACGACGGTGTATCACCCCTGCGGCACCAACCGCATGGGTGCGGATCAGCGTTCCGTGGTGGATGAGGAATTGCGCGTGCGCGGCGTGCAGGGCTTGCGTGTGGTGGATGCCTCGGTCTTTCCCTTGGTGCCGTCTTCCAATATCCATCCGGCAGTGCTGATGCTGGCCGAACGCGCATCCGACCTTATTCGCCGCGCAGCATGAAAGGGCGCATGATGTCCCACTTCAATCCTGGCCGCCGCGCACTGCTGACGGCGACGCTGGCAACCCCATTCCTTTCGCTGACCGCGCAGGCGCAGGGTGGCGACTGGCCCAATCGCCCGGTGCGCGTAGTTGTGCCCTGGCCACCAGGCGGAGGCGCCGATACCACGGCGCGTATGATTTTCCCGAAGCTCGCGCAAAAGCTCGGCCAGCCCTTCGTGATTGAAAACCGCCCAGGTGCTTCGGGCAGCATCGGGGCCGCAGAAGTCGCGCGTGCCGCGCCTGATGGCTATACGATCTTGCATGATGCAACACCGCTTGCGATCAATCCCTTCCTGATCCGTGTTGCCTTCGATGCGCTGGCCGATCTGAAAGCAGTCTTCCTGCCCATGCAGGTGCCGATGCTGCTGGTGATGCACCCAAACCAGCCGCCGAAATCCTTGGACGAAGTGATTGCCCTTGCCAAGGCGCGGCCAGGGTCGCTTGATTGGGCGTCTTCCGGCAATGGGTCGGCACAGCATCTGGCCTTGGAATTATTCACGCGTGCTGCCGGCATCACCGTGAACCATGTGCCCTATCGCGGCGGCGGGCCGGCCCTGACCGATGTGGTGGCCGGGCAGGTTGGCTATTTCTTTAGCAATTCGAATGTGTCCTTGCCCTTCGTACAGGGCGGCCGCGTGCGCGCCGTGGCGCACACCGGGCGCGGGCGCATCGCGGCCTTTCCGGACCTTCCCGCCATTGGCGATACGCTTGCGGGCTATGAGGCTTATGAGTGGAACTGCATCCTGGCCCCCGCCCGCACGCCTTCCACCATCATCGAAAAACTGAATGCAGCGTTGAATGAAGTGGTGCAAGACCCGGAAGTGGCCGCGCGCTACACGCAGCTGGCCATGGTGGTGCAACCCAATTCCGCGGCGCAGGCGGAAGCCTTTCTGCGCGGTGAAACCGAGAAATTCGGCCGCGTGATCCGGGAAGCGAATATCAAGCTGGAATAGCGCTGCTATTCACCCCGCAAGAAATTTTTCGGCAGCGCTGGCCAAAACCTGACAACCCAGCGCCAAATCCTCATCCTTCGTATCTTCTGCCCAATGGTGGCTGATGCCGCCAATGGAAGGCACGAAGATCATGGAAGCCGGCATCAGCCGCGCGATATATTGCGCATCATGCCCAGCGCCTGACGGCATTTGCTGCCAAAGCCCGGGCGCATGCGCCTCGGCCGCTTGATCAAGTGCGGCCATCATCGCTGGGTCACAAATGGCGGGTGTCGCGCGGCTCATTTGCGTGAGCGTCGCAGGGCATTTTTCGCGCCGATTGCTTTCCTGCACCAAGGCGCGCAGCCCGGCTTCCATGCGTTCCAGCACGGGTAC
>CAMCEP010000291.1 GCA_945873675.1 Asaia bogorensis | reverse complement strand
AGCTAGCCAATCGACCCCCTGGAACTCAATGAAAATAAACGTGAAAGCAGACATAGCGTAGCGTTGTAGCGCCCTTTCCGGGAGTCGAAAGGAAGGATAGCGGTTTTGGGTTAGAGTGTGGTGTTGCCAGCAAAAACCACCCCGGCTTGTCTTGGGGTCAGAAATGCCCTGCCAGTTTCGGGTGGTTTTTGGAGTTGGTGGCTGGTGAACTTCACCCTCTTTGGGGTTACGAACAGCCAGAAATCCTTCGTTACTCAAATTGTCAGTTTGGCCCCATAGGCGCTGACGCTGGACAGGGTGGGAGCTTCGCAACTCCACCCTAGCCGCCAGGTCCGATGGCCACCCCAGCACTACACCCCGGCCGAAACCGGAATTTCCACCACCTCTGCGGACGCTACCCGCCGCTGCATTTCTTGGCATGAGGTGGGTCCGAATTGGGCGGCAGAGATATGATTGTGTTCTAGAAAAACACGAAAACATCACTGGCACATTTTTCCCTGTGTGCGCCGAGAGTGGGTTGCCGATCGCAAAAAACCCCTCCCGCGCATGGCAGGAGGGGCTTCGAACGCGCGGTTTCAGGTAAGCCTGAGGGTGGCTTGTCCGCTTCTCAGCGGAAGGGCGGCGCGTAATGCAGCCCTCCGCGCGTCCAGATATCATTCTGGCCACGCGGCATTGCCACCGGGGTGCCGGGCCCGAAATGGCGGTTATACAGTTCGCCATAATTGCCGATCGCCCGAATGGCGTTCAGCGCCCAGGCCGGGTCCAACCGCAGAGCCTGGCCCACCTCGGGCAGGGCGCCGAGCAGGCGGCGGGTATTGGCATCCTGTGATGATGCGCGCAGTTGGGCGGCATTGGCCTGGGTCACGCCGCTCTCCTCGGCCTCGATCAGGGCAGAGACGTACCAGCGCACGATGTCGAACCAGTTCTCATCGCCACGGCGGATCACCGGGGCATAAGGCTCCTTGGAGAAGCGCTCCGGCAGGATGACCCAGTCGGCCGGGTTGGGCAGCGCCGATTGCGTCGAGGCGAGGCCCGAGGCGTCCATGCCATAGGCGTCGCAGCGGCCAGCGGCGAGGGCGCGCACCACCTGCTCTTGATCGGCAAAGAGTACGGGGGTGAATTGCAGGTTGCGGGAGCGGAAATACTCGGCCGTGATGCCCTCGTTGGTGGTGCCTTGCAGCAGGCAGATCGAGGCGCCGTCGAGGCTCGCCACATTGCTGGCATTGACCGAACGCGCTGCCATGAAGGCGTGGCCATCGTAGAAGTAATTGGCGGTGAAGCGCAGGCCAAGGGTGCTGTCGCGCAGCACGGTGTGGGTGGAGGTGAGCATCAGCACATCCACCTCGCCCGCGCCTAGCGCGGTGAAGCGGGTGGCAAATGTGAGTGGCACCCAGCGTACCTTGGTGGCATCGCCAAAGATGGCGGCGGCAAGGCCGCGGCACAGATCGGCGACCATGCCCTGATACTCACCGCTTGAAGTGATGGTGGTGAAACCAGGCGCGTTGGTATTCACGCCGCAATTGAGCGCGCCACGGGCGCGTACCGCGTCCAGGGTGCCTTGGGCGCTGGCCGGCAGGGCCAGGACCATACCGGCCAGGGCGCCGATCATCCATCTAAACATATTGGAAATTCTTTCTTGATGCGGAGGGTTATGCTTCCTGCACCGGGCCTTGGCGGTCAAGGTGCTGTCCTTCAATCGACCTCGTCGCTTGCACCCACGCCTGCATCGAGTTCGATGCTGAACCGCCCCGGGTTTGCCGGATGCTGTTTTGCTTAAGTTACGCTGCCATGGCTGGTTGATCCAGTGAGGCATAGTAGCGTTCTTCGGCTTCCGCAGGCGGAATATAGCCGATTGGTGCCAGCAAACGTCTGTTATTGAACCAATCTACCCATTCCAGGGTGGCGAATTCCACGGCCTCGAATCTGCGCCACGGCCCGCGGCGGTGTATGATCTCGGTTTTGTGTCCGTCGTCAAATCATTTGAGACCGCTTGGCGCGCTGGCTAACGGAGTATCTGGCCCATCTGTGGTTGAGGTTAAGCTGCGTTTTGTTGATGCATTAGCGGCTTTACGGGATGGTTCTGCGCTTGATGCGCTCGCGCTTCAGCAGGTTGGTCTGCCGTTTGCTCGAACAGACACGGGCCGGGAATCCCGCATCATTCAGATCGCCAGTTTGTTCGCATGCGTCTGGACGCAGGGCACTAGCTCAGCCTTTCACTTCCATTTGACGCGGCGAATTTAAAGCTTGGGTCATTTGTGCAGGTCGGAGCGCGCATTAGCGTGCCGCCCCCGCTACAAAATCGCCCTTCCAACATAGTGCCTCAAAGAAACTGCAACGCGCGCGCGTGGGCGCGGTGGAAGTTGCGGCGCTGGCACTGGGGCAATGTGAGGGGTGAATGCCACTTTCGGCAGGTCCGCATGGGGTCCGCATGAAAAACGTGGATTTTTCGGCTGGCGGTGAATGGCTTTTAAGTATCTGATTTAATTGATGTCCCCGGCGAGATTCGAACTCACGGCCCCCAGATTAGGAATAAGAGGACGCTAGCCGCCACGTTTCGCCATGAATTGCCAAAAGGCTTTATTTATATGGATTTTTCGAACATAATGGTCTTAATTGGCGGGGCGCGCCGCCATAAACCGCCATTAAATACAGATCCGTGGGGTCCGCATGGGGTCCGCAAAAGGGCCTTCGTATCCAGGGGGGGTAAGCACATGCCGCTGCATTTCACGGACGCGCTGGTAGCCAATCTGCAATGCCCGGCCGGGCAGAAGGATAAGCTGTTCTTCGATCAGACCCAGAAGGGATTAGCTGTCAGGGTCACGCTGTCAGGCGCGCGGATTTTCCTGATCCAATGGACGGACGCCGCAACAAAGCAGAAGCGGCGGGAAGTGCTGGGTGCCTTCGGCGCGATCACCACCGCCCAGGCGCGCAAGGCTGCGAAGGCCAAGCTGGGCCACGTTGCGCTGGGCCTTGATCCGCGCGCCGAAAGGCTGGCGAAGCAGGAAGCCGCCAAGCGGGCGAAGGCCGCGCTGCTGGAAGCGAAGGCCGAGGCTGCCTTCACGCTGGATACGCTTATCTCCGATTGGGAGAAGCTGGCGCTGGCGCAACGCCGCCCGCGGTATCGTGCCGAAGCCTGCCGAGCGCTTCGGCTGGCATTCGAAAAGGACCTGGCTAAGCCTGCATCCGCGATGTTGAAGCCGCGGGTGCTGCAAGTGATAGACGCCTATGACAAGGCCGGGAAACACGCCACCGCGCGCCTGGTGCGAGCCTATGGCCGCGCCTGCTTCGGCTGGGCTGTGAAGCGGGGCAGGCTGGTAGCAAACCCCTTCCAGGGCCTTCCTACCGGCGCGGCTGTTGTGGCGCGGGATAGACTGCTGACGGATGCAGAAATCGGCGCGATCTGGCGCGCGGCCTGCGACATGGCGGAACCTGCTGGGCCTTTCATTCGGTTGGCGCTGCTGACGCTGGCGCGCCGGGAAGAAGTGGCGGCAATGCGCTGGTCTGAAATCTCGCCTGATCTGGCTGTGTGGACCATCCCGGCCCAGCGCATGAAACGCGGACAGGCGCATGTGGTGACGCTTACGGATGCAGCGCGCGAAGCCCTGGGTGCAGTCACGCGGATTGAAGGGCAGGACTTGGTTTTCGCCGCCGAAAGCAGGACGCCCATGACAGGCGCGCCGATGGCTGGGCAGGACGCGAAGAAGCCAATCTCCGGCTTTTCGAAAATCAAGGCGCGGCTGGATAAGCGGTCTGGCGTATCGGGCTGGGTGTTGCATGATTTTCGCCGCGCTGGCGCTTCCACCTTGGCCCGCTTGGGCTTCTCCCCCATCGTGGCGGATAAGCTGCTGGCGCACCAACCGGCGGCGTTGTCGTCAGTAGCCCGGAT
>CAMCEP010000290.1 GCA_945873675.1 Asaia bogorensis | reverse complement strand
CGAAATCGCAAGCAACGATGGCTATCTGCTGCGCAATTTCGTGGCTGCCGGCATCCCCTGCCTTGGCGTTGAGCCAGCCGCCAATGTTGCGGCCAGTGCTGTCGCGGCAGGCGTGCCGACCGAAGTGCGCTTCTTTGGCCGCGCAGCCGCGCAGGATATTGTGGCGCGGCGCGGCCATGCGGATTTGGTGATTGCCAACAACGTGCTGGCCCATGTGCCGGATGTGGTGGATTTCGCGGCAGGGCTCGCGCATCTCGCCGGGCCGCGCGGTGTGGTCACCATCGAAGCGCCGCATCTGCTGTCCTTCGTGGATGGGGTGCAGTTCGATACGATCTATCACGAACACTATGCCTATTGGTCGCTCTATGCCGTCGAGCGCTTGCTGGCCGCGCAGGGCTTGCGCGTGTTTGATGTGGAAAAGCTTTCCACACATGGTGGCAGCCTCCGCTATTTCGCGACCGCCGATGCCACGCGGGTGGATATGCCAGGCGTGGTTGCGATGCGTGCCGAGGAAGCCGCCCGCGGCATTGCGGGCGATGCCTTTTATCTGGGCTTCAATAAGCGCGTCGCGGCGGTGCTAGCCGCCTTCAAGGATTGGCTGGCGCAATGCCGGGCAAAGGGCCTGAAGCTTGGCGCTTATGGCGCGGCGGCCAAGGGCAATACCTTCCTGAATGCTGCAGGCGTGACGGCGGTAGATTTCATTGCTGTGGCGGATCGCAACCCTGCCAAGCAAAACCGGGTCTTGCCGGGCAGCACCATTCCGATTGTCTCACCAGAAGCGCTGCTGGCGATGGCGCCGGATGTGATCCTGATCTTGCCCTGGAACCTAGCCGAGGAAATTTCAGGGCAGTTGCGCGCGGCGGGCTTCAATGGGCGGCTTGCAATAGGGCTGCCCACCCCAAGCTGGGTGTAGCGCCGTTGGGATCAATTCGCCGGGCGGGGCGGGGCGGCACCGCCGACGCCGAGCGTCTCGGAGATATTCTGAATAGCAGCACGTTTCGCTTCTTCGCAGGCTTGAGGAGTCAAGACACCAGAGTTGCAAGCAGCCTCAACGTCAGCAAGCCGACGCGCGAGTGCGGCGGAGGGCGATTGCTGCGCACCCATCGGTTGGACAACCTCTGAACGAAATTCCCGTCCAACGCCCCGCAGAGTTGCAGTAAGATCTTCACCAAGCCAAGAGCTTAACGGCAGAAGCGGCACGATAATGAACAAAATGCCCGCCAGGGCGCTCACGGTGAAAATCGGCGTGGTCATGACGTTAATTGCCGCGGCCACCAGCGGCACCATTGCCATGGCAAAGGAGCCTCCACCCTGCACGCCGGCCGATCTGGCGGCAATAAAGACAATAATGGCCAACACCGCACCTGAAAAGATCCTGAAACCCATGTCACACCTATCTTTAAAAGATGTTTACAAACCAATAAGAAATGTTGTTTTAACCCATTAACTATAATTTTGGAATACCTCGTCGAGTTTCTTTTTTTAGAAAAAATTTACTGAGCGGTGATGGCATCTGGCCCCTTGGGCAATTGCTCGGGAAACGATATATGGCCCTGTATCAATACCGCCCTTCTTCCACCGCATGGCAGGCCACCATGGCATCCCCCGCCGCTTTCAATTCCGGGCGTTCCGCCTTGCAGCGCGGCCCTGCCAGCGGGCAGCGCGGGTGGAAGGCGCAGCCAGTCGGAGGGTTGATCGGGCTTGGCACCTCGCCCCCCACCGGAATGCGCACCCGCCCGGTCATATCCAGATCTGGGATCGCTTCCATCAGCGCGCGGGTATAGGGATGACGCGGATGGCGGAACAGGCTTTCTGCCGGCGCCAGCTCCGCAATCCGGCCCAGATACATCACGCCGATCCGGTCACTCACCTGCCGCACCACGGCCAGGTTATGGCTGATGAACAAATAGGTCAGCCCCATGCGGGACTGCAATTCCTTCATCAGGTTCAGGATTTGCGCCTGCACCGAAACATCCAGCGCCGAGGTCGGTTCATCACAAACCAGGAATTCCGGGTTGGATGAAAGCGCACGCGCAATCGAAATGCGCTGGCGCTGCCCGCCCGAGAATTCATGCGGGAATTTATGACCATCCAGCGGCGAAAGCCCCACCTGCGTCAGCAATTCCGCCACGCGGGCTTCCTGTGCGGCTCGATCAGGCAAAAGCCCAAAGGCGCGGATGGGCTCAGCCACAATGTCGCGCACCCGCCAGCGCGGATTGAGCGAGGCATAGGGGTCCTGGAAGATCATCTGCATCCGCCGGCGCTGATCGGATGCGGCGCGGGCTTCGGCAAGGTCCCGCCCGTCAAACACCACCTGGCCAGCGCTTGGCCGGTACAACCCAACCGCAAGCCGCGCGACCGTGGATTTACCGCAGCCTGATTCCCCCACCAACGACAGGGTTGTGCCCTTGGGAACAGATAGGTTCAGCCCATCCACGGCGCGCAATAAGCGCTTGCCCTCACCCGCAATCACCCGCTGAAGCCAAGGGCGAGAGACATCAAAATACCGCGCGGCATCGCGCAGTTCCAGCATGGGGGTCTCAGCCATGATGGGCGCCCTCCCCTTCCGCATAAAGCCAGCAGGCGGCCTCTGTCGCCCCGGCCGGCAGCAAATCCGGCCGGTCCTGGCTGCATCGCGCAAAGGCCTTGGGGCAGCGCGGGTTATAGGCGCAGCCCTTCGGGATCGCCGAAAGCCGCGGCATGGCGCCATCAATCTGCGCGAGCCGTTCAACGCGCCGATCCAAGGGCGGGATGGAGCCCATGAGCCCCACCGTATAGGGGTGGCTTGCCTGCTTCACGACATTGCGCACGGGGCCGATTTCCGCGATGCGCCCGGCATACATCACGGCCACGCGATCCGCCGTTTCAGCGATAACGCCCATATCATGCGTCACCAGCATCATCGCCGTGCCCTTTTCGCGCGCGAGGGATTTTAGCAGCGCAATGATCTGTGCCTGGATCGAAACATCCAAGGCCGTGGTCGGTTCATCCGCCACAATCAGGCGCGGCTCCGCACATAAGGCCAGCGCAATCACAACGCGCTGACGCATGCCGCCTGAAAATTCATGCGGGTAGGAATCAATCCGCTGCGCGGCCGCCGGAATGCCCACCAGATCAAGCCAGCCAATGGCGCGCTTGCGCGCCTCGGCCGGCGTAATCGGCAAATGGGTTGTCATGGTTTCGGCCAATTGCCGGCCAACGGTGTAAAGCGGATTGAGTGTGGTGAGCGGGTCTTGGAAAATCGCGCCGATTTCCTTGCCGCGAATGCGGCGCATATCCTCATAGCGCAAATTGTCTATCCGCTTGCCATCCAAGCGAATTTCGCCCGCGGCAATACGCCCGGGCGGTTCCAGCAGGCCGATGATCGCAGCCCCGGTCATGGATTTGCCGGCGCCAGATTCACCGACCACGCCCAGCACTTCGCCGGCGGAAATCGTGAAGGACACATCATCAATCGCCACCAGCGTGCCGCGGCGCGTTGGGAATTCCACGCGCAAATGGCGCACTTCAAGCAAGGGGTTCTGGCCAGACATTAGCGGAGCTTCGGATTGAGGGCGTCGCGCAGCCAATCGCCCAGAAGATTGACGGAAAGCACCATGGCAATCAGCGTGACGCCTGGGAAGATCGTGATCCACCATTCGCCGCTGAACAGGAAGTCATTGCCAATTCGGATCAGCGTGCCGAGTGAGGGTTGCGTGGCCGGTACACCGACCCCGAGGAAGGAAAGCGTTGCCTCAGACAATATCGCAAGCCCCAGATTGAGCGTCGCAATCACCAAGACCGGCCCCATCACATTGGGCAATACGTGGGAAAGCATGATGCGCGGCGGGGTTACGCCAATCACGCGTGCCGCCTGCACATATTCCTTATTGCGTTCCACCATGGTGGAACCA
>CAMCEP010000289.1 GCA_945873675.1 Asaia bogorensis | reverse complement strand
CCACCGGCGCGCGCGGATGAAACGCGCGTTGCCAATCCATCCGGCATTCTTTCGGTAGGGGCGGAGGTCCGTGAAGCTGCCGCTGGCTGGCATGCGGAAAGTGCCGTGGTTTACCGGACTGCGCGGCGCCTGATGCAGGGGCAGGTCGCTGTGCCGGCAGCGCTGGTTTGACCTTCGTGCTTGCTATGCAATGCTGCGCTTAACCTGCTTGAGCGAAGGGCCGTAGGATTATGGGGACAATGCGCAAACCTGCCTTCCTTCTGCCGCGCGGTGCCTGCGATACGCATGTGCATATCTGGGGCCCTTTTGATCGCTTCCCTTTGAACAAGGGCGCACCCTATACGCCGCCGGAACGCACGCGTGATGATCTGGTTGCCTTGCATGAAAGGCTTGGCATCGATCGCGCTGTGATTGTGCAAACCACCGTCTATAAGGCTGACAATCGCGCCATGCTGGACGGCATTGCGCGGAGCAATGGCCGCTGGCGCGGAGTGGCGTTGATTGATGAAAGTTTTGACGATGCCGCGTTTCGCGCCTTGCATGAAGGCGGTGTGCGCGGAGTGCGCTTTGGCTTTGTGAAGCATCTGGGCGGCGTGCCGGATTTAGCGCTGGTACGGCGCACCGCCGCGCGCATCGCGCCCATGGGTTGGCATTTGGTGCTGCATCTGGATGCGGGGAATATCCCGGATTTTCTCGATTTTTTCGGCGAATTCTCCCTGCCGGTGGTGGTGGACCATATGGGGCGCGTGCCGGTGCGCGATGGTCTGGACCAAACCCCCTTTCGCCTATTGCTGGAATTGCTGAAGCGCCCAAATTGGTGGGTGAAAGTATCCGGTGCGGAGCGGATCTCGGAAACCGGCCCGCCCTTCGCGGATGCGGTTCCCTTCGCGCAGCGCCTGATTGCAGCGGCACCTGATCGGGTTCTGTGGGGTACGGATTGGCCGCACCCCAATGTGCGCTGGGAACCGGATGAGGCGGATTTGGTGGATTTGCTGCCAAGCTTTGCGGATGCTGCGGCGTTGCAGCAGGTTCTGGTGGATAACCCTGCAAGGCTTTATGGATTTTCATGACAGGGGCGAAGACATTGCAAGACGGGATGACCGGACCACTCGCAGGCATTCGTGTGCTTGATCTTTCCTCGGTTGTTGTCGGGCCGGTTTGCACTGGCGTTCTGGCGGAACACGGTGCGGAGGTGATCAAGCTGGAAAGCCCTGGCGGTGATTTGCTGCGCCAGCTTGCTGGTAAGGGGCGTTCGCCCGGCATGAATGGCAAATTCCTCAATTTCAATCGCGGCAAGAAATCCATCGCACTTGATCTAAAGGCGCCGGCGGGGCTTGCCGCACTGAAGCGCCTGGCCGCGACGGTGGATGTCTTTGTCAGCAATATCCGCCCCGATGCACAGGCGCGGCTTGGTGTGGATGCCGCAAGCCTGCATGCCATCGCACCGCGCTTGATCCATTGCGCCATCACGGGTTTTGGCTCAGGCGGGCCTTATGCCGGCAGGCCAGCCTATGACACGGTGATCCAAGGTGCCGCTGGTGTGGCCGGCTGTTTTGAAGCCTCCACCGGGGAGCCACGCTATGTGCCGATGCTGGTCGCGGATCACACTGTCGGGCTGATTGCTGCGCAAATGATCGGCTTCGCGCTTTATCGCCGCGAAAAAACCGGCGCCGGTGAGGCGATTGAAGTGCCGATGTTCGAAAACATGGCCGCCTATGTGATGATGGAACACCTCGGCGCCATGTCCTTCCGCCCCGCGATAGGCCCGCCTGGTGATCACCGCGTCCTCAGCCCCGATGCGCGGCCCTTGCCAACCGCTGATGGCCATATCTGTATTTCTGCCAATACGGATCAGCAGGCGCATGCGTTTTTTGATGCGATTGGCCGGCCTGAATTGAAGACCGATCCGCGCTTCGCCACCATTGCCGGGCGCACTTCCAATACACGCGATTATTTCGCCATTCGCGCGGGCGGGCTCAAGGGCAAGACCTCCGCTGAGTGGCTGGAGATGTTTGATAGGCTCGATGTGCCGGCCTCACCCTACAATACCATCGCGGGCTTGCTTGATGATCCGCATCTGCGCGATGTCGGCATGGTGCGGGAAGAAGAACACCCGACCGAAGGCGCCACTTACGCCATTGGCCAGCCTAATCGCTTTTCCGGCGGCAATGCAGCGCCTGGTCGGCCAGCGCCAAGACTTGGGCAGGATGGTGCTGCGTTGCTGGCCGCGGCTGGCATGACCGAGGCTGAGATTACCGCACTCAAACGCGATAGCGTGCTGCTTGAAGCGCCACAATGAAACATTGAGGAATCACCCATGACTCGTCCCTTCGAAGGCATTCGCATCATTGACGCGACCCATGTTCTGGCCGGGCCTTTCGCGGCCTATCAATTGGGCTTGCTGGGTGCGGATGTGATCAAGATTGAACACCCGAATGATCCTGACCAAAGCCGCGTCAGCGGTGGTGATTGGGATCTCAATCGCGCCGGGATGGGCAGCTATTACCTGACGCAAGGGTCAAACAAGCGCAGCATGACGCTTGATCTGAAGCAGACAGAAGCGCGCGAGATTTTTTGCAAACTGATCGTAGGCGCCGATGTGCTGGTGGAAAATTTCCGCCCCGGTGCCTTCGCGGCTTTGGGCCTGGGCTATGAGGATTTGCTGAAGATCAATCCGCGGCTGATCTATTGTTCCATCTCGGCCTTCGGTCATGGTGGGCCGCGCGGTGAACAGACCGCCTATGATCACGTTATCCAAGCGACATCGGGCATCATGGCCTGCACCGGCACGCCGGAAGTAAACCCAATCAAATTCGGCGCACCGGCGATTGATTACGCCACCGGCACCATGGGCGCCTTCGCCTTGTCAGCGGCCTTGTTCCAGCGCGAAAAGACCGGACGAGGTCAACATATAGATCTCGCCATGATGGATGTTGCGATGATGATGATGGCAAGCCATGTCACTTCCTACGGGCGCAACGGCAAGCCCGCGCGCCCGCGCGGTAATGATCATGAATATGCAACCAATAGCTGCTATCAGACCGCTGATGGCCTGGTGATGATCGGCGCGAGCAATCTTCGCCAACAGCGCCGGCTGTGGCAGGCGCTTGGCCGGCCCGATATGGCGAAGGACAGCAATGAAGCGCGCCATGCTGACCGCGCACATGAAGCGGCCACGCTGGCGGAACTGTTGAAGGCCAAGACGGCAGACGAATGGGAAAGCTATTTGCAGGCGCGTCATGTGCCGGCGGCACGGGTGCGCAATTTGGCGGAATCGCTTGCTGATCCGCAGATCAAGGGGCGCGGCGTGGTGCATCGCTTTGAAGCGGCACCTGGCGTGACAGGGCCATTCTCAGTCCCCGTCGCTGCTTTTGGCTTTGCGCATGGCGGGCCGCGCGTGGATACGCCGCCACCACAGCTTGGCCGCGACAATGATGCCATATTGGCCGAGCTTGGCTATGATGATGCTGCACGCGCCAAGCTCCGCGCCGCTGGCGCGATTTGAAACAGGGGGAAACCATGACCCAATTCACCTTCGACCATATTCATCTGCGCAGCCCTGATCCGGAAGCGACCGCTGTTTTCTACGAACGCATGTTTGGGGCCGAGGTTTTGCGTTCTACCCAGCAGGGCGAACCGCGCGTGGATATCAAGCTTGGCGGGCAGATCATTTTCATCGCACCCATCAAGGGCGACAATGTCGCGCCACCACCCAGCATGCCTTATCGTGGCTTGGAACATATTGGCCGTGCGGTGACTGGGATTGACCAGGTGGTGGCGGAATTGAAGGCCAAGGGCGCTGAATTCACCATGGAACCCACCTCCATCCGCCCCGGCATTCGCATCTGCTTCGTGCGCGGGCCAGAAAATGTCGCGATTGAATTGCTGGAACGCAGCG
>CAMCEP010000288.1 GCA_945873675.1 Asaia bogorensis | reverse complement strand
CTGAAGGACACGCTACAAAGCTGGCAGCTTGGCCCGGATGGGCATTGGGCGCGGATTGTCGCCCCGGAAAATGGTGTCTCAGCGCATGAGTATTTCATGACTAACCCATCGCTTTCCGGGCGTGGCAGCGCGCTGGCCCGTGCGCCGCGACGCCAGCGGCAGGATCGTGTGAAGCAGGATTGATGGATGGCGCCGATCTGCGTCCGCAAGCGGGCTTTGCCAGCATGACAGCACGCTGTGGTGTGGTGGATTTAGGTTCTAATTCCGTGCGCTTGGTTGTCTTTGAAGGGCGCGGGCGCAATCCCGCTGCGATCTTCAATGAAAAAGCCGTGCTCGGGCTGGGCCGCGGGCTGCATGATACGGGGCAACTCAACGCCGATGCGGTGGATCAGGCACTGACCATCATGCAGCGCTATCATGCGGTGGCGCGCGCCATGGGTGCTGATCCGATCGAAGTTCTGGCGACTGCTGCCGTGCGTGATGCGTCCAATGGCGCGGCCTTTGTGCGGGCACTCAGCGAAAGAATGCCCGGCGTGCCGATCCACATCCTGACGGGCGATGAGGAAGCGCGGCTTTCCGCCCATGGCTTGCTGCTTGGCTTTCCCGGCGCGGATGGGCTGCTGGGCGATATTGGCGGTGGTTCCTTGGAATTGGTGGAACTCCATCAAGGTGAGCAAGGCAAAACCGGCAGCCTGCCCATCGGCACCATTCGCCTCGCGGATCGCGCGAAGGGCGATATTGGCAAGGCGCGCGCGATTGTGATGGAAGAATTGGCGCGTGTGCCCTGGGTGCATAGCGCATCCGGGCGGGATTTGTATCTGGTGGGCGGCGCCTGGCGGGCCATGGCGCGCATGCATATGGCGCAAACCGGCTATCCGCTTTCCATCGTGCATCATTACGCGCTGACGCGTGATGAAGCGCGTGATCTTTCTGGCGTATTGATGGCCGCCACGCGCCGCACGCTGGAACGCATGCCAGGCGCGCCCAGTAAGCGCCTGGCTGATCTGCCCTTTGCCGCGCTGGTGCTGCGCCGACTGCTGCGCGCCAGCGGTGCGCGCCGCGTCATCTTCAGCGCCAATGGCCTGCGGGAAGGTTGGTATGCTCGGCTGATTGATAAGGCCGAGCGCAAGCGCGACCCGCTGCTGGCGGCATCGCGTGAGATGTCGCTCCGCTTCGGGCGCGACCAGACGATGCCGCCTGCGCTTTTCGCCTGGACCGCGCCGCTTTTTGAGGATGAAACACCACTTGCACTGGCGCTGCGTGAGGCCGCCTGCTGGGTGAGCGATATCGGCAGCCATGATCATCCAGATTATCGCGCCGAACACGCTTTTTATCGTGTGCTGCGCCAACCCGGGGTTGGCTTTGACCATCATGGCCGCGCTTTCTTGGCCCTTGCCGCGGCCCTTCGGTATGAGGCTGAGGCTGAGGCACCCTTCCTGCCATCAGCCCGCTTGCTGTTGGATGTGGGCACCCTGCGGCGGGCAGAGATTTTGGGCGCTGCCTTTAGGCTTGCCTATACGCTTTCGGGCGGCACGCCGGTGTTGCTCGCGGGCACATCACTGGAACGCCGCGGTGGCCGGTTGGTGCTGCGCTTGGTTGAAGGCGGCGGCGTTTTCGCCGGCGAAAGCGTGCTGCGCCGGCTTGAAACCCTTGCTGCGGCGCTCGGGCTTGAATCAAGCGTGCAGGTGATGCAGCGCGGGTAGAGCACGCTCAAGGCAAGCGGAAACGCAGCAACGCCACTTCAGCAAGCATTACCCCGGGGCGCGGGGGCTTCACCCCCGCTTCAGCACCGCCGCCGCATCCACGGCGAAATAGGTCAGCACCCCCGCCGCACCCGCCCGCTTGAAGCCCAGAAGGCTTTCCATCATGGCGCGTTCGCGATCGATCCAGCCATTTTGCGCCGCACCCGCGATCATGGCGTATTCGCCACTTACTTGATAGGCGAAGGTGGGCACGCCAAAGCGTTCATGCACGCGGCGCACAATATCCAAATACGGCATGCCCGGCTTCACCATGACCATATCGGCACCCTCGGCCAGGTCCATTGCCACTTCACGCATCGCCTCATCCGTATTGGCGGGATCCATCTGATAGGTTTTCTTATCGCCCTTCAGCGATGAACCAGACCCCACCGCATCACGGAACGGCCCATAAAATGCAGACGCATATTTCGCCGCGTAAGACATGATGCGCGTATGGATGAAGCCGCGCGCATCAAGTGCGGCGCGAATGGCGGCGACCCGCCCATCCATCATGTCGGACGGCGCGATCACATCAATGCCCGCTTCCGCCTGATTGACCGCCTGCGCGGTTAGAATGGCAAGCGTATCATCATTGGCCACATAACCATCGCGGATCACACCATCATGCCCATGATCGGTATAGGGGTCGAGTGCCACATCGCCCACCAAGCCAAGCTCCGGGAACTTCGCCTTCAGCAGGCGCGACGCGCGGCACATCAGGTTTTCCGGATTGGTGGATTCCGTGCCTTCCGCATCCTTGATCTCGGATGGTGTCATCGGAAACAGCGCCACCGCCGGCACGCCAAGCTTCACGGCGGGGGCAACATGTTCTTCCAGCTTATCAATTGTCACGCGCACCACACCCGGCATGGAAGCCACCGGCATGATGGTATTCGTGCCTTCCATGATGAAGATCGGCCAGATCAGATCACCAACACTCAGCACATTTTCCGCAACCAGCTTGCGCGTGAAAGCATCATAGCGATTGCGCCGCATGCGAATAGCGGGGAAGCCGCCAAGCGCAGGTGCAGCTGGGCCAAGGCCGAGTTCTTGCGCCATCCGGCGACGATCCGCGTTCATGCCTGTGCCGCCTTCAGCGCCTGATCAAGGTCCGCCAATATGTCGTCAATATGCTCAATGCCGATGGAAAGCCGGACGTAGCCGGGTGTCACACCCGATGCCGCCTGTTCGCTTTCATCCAATTGGCTATGCGTTGTTGTGGCGGGATGGATCGCCAAGCTCCGTGCATCGCCAATATTGGCCACATGGTAGAACATTTTCAGCGCCTCAATAAAGCGTTGCCCGGCTTCCTTGCCACCCTTGAGTTCAATCCCCATCAGGCTGCCCTGCCCACCGCGCAAATAGGCATCCGCACGGCGGCGGCTTTCGCCTTCCATCAAGGATGGATGGATCACCCGCGTCACTGAAGGGTGCTGCGCCAAGAAGGCCGCGGCGCGCGTTGCATTGGCGCAATGGCGCTCCATGCGGAGCGGCAGGGTTTCCATCCCTTGGAGGAACAGGAAGGCATTCATCGGCGACATGGGCGCGCCCAGATCGCGCAGCAGGCAGGTACGCATGCGAATAATGTAGGCAATCGGGCCTAGCGCCTTCACGGCCTGGGTCCAGACCGCGCCATGATAGGAAGGATCGGGCTTGTTCAGGGTCGGGAAGCGATCACCATAGGCTTCCCAATCAAAATTCCCGCCATCCACCACCATACCGCCAATGCTGTTGCCATGCCCGCCAATCCATTTGGTGGTGGAATGCATGACAATCGCCGCACCATGTTCCAGCGGCCGGCAGATGATCGGCGCCGCAGTATTGTCCATGATCAGTGGAATGCCGAGCTTCCGGCCAATCGCCGCCACTTCCGCAATCGGGAAAACCTGCAGCTTCGGGTTGGGAAGCGTCTCGGCGTAATAGGCGCGGGTGCGTGCATCGGTGGCACGCGCAAAGCCTTCCGGATCGGCAGGGTCCACGAAGCGCACTTCAATCCCGAATTGCTTCAACGTATTGGCGAAAAGATTCCAAGTGCCGCCGTAAAGATCGGTGGAGGAGACAATATTGTCCCCCGCTTCGCACAAATTCATCACTGCGAATGTAGTCGCGGCCTGGCCTGAACCCACTGCCAGCCCCGCCACGCCACCTTCCAAAGCCG
>CAMCEP010000287.1 GCA_945873675.1 Asaia bogorensis | reverse complement strand
CTCGGCACGCTCTGCCGAAGCGCTGCGGCTCTCGGTTGCCACCTGGCGTGATGCGCTGGCGGGTGCTGATCGCCCGCGCGCCGCAGCGCTCGCACGCGGTCAGGCGCGGTATCGGGACCTTGCGCCGCATCGCCTTGTGCTGCGCGGGGCTGAGGGTGCTGCGCTATCCCAGCGCCTGGCGGCCTGGGAAGCGGGAGAGCGTGAAGCTGGCGCGGTGCAGGGTGTGGCCCTGCGCGGCCACATGGCCTTTGTCTTCAGCGGCAATGGTGCGCAGCATCCTGGCATGGCGCGGGAAGCCTTTCGCGCCTCGCCCGCCTTTCGGCGCGCCGTGCTGGCGGCCGATGTGGCGCTGGCGCCAAGGCTTGGGGTTTCACCAGCCGCCCTGATCAAGGCGGGTGTGAGCGATGCGCAACTTTCGGGCACGGACCTTGCCCAGCCTTTGCTTTTCGCTGTGCAGATAGGCGTTGTTGCGGCACTGGCCGCACAAGGCATCACGCCTGATCTGGTGATCGGTCATTCGGTCGGCGAAGTTGCAGCGGCGCAAGCGGCGGGGATTCTCTCGCTTGATCAGGCGGCTGCGCTGATTGTGGCGCGCAGCCGGCATCAGCACGCCACGCGCGGCACCGGGCGCATGGCGGCGATTGGCGCAACACCCGAAGCTATCGCGCCATTGCTCGAAGAATGTGGCCCAGGGCTTGAGATTGCCGCGATCAATGCGCCGGCAGCGCTCACCATCGCTGGCCCGGCGGCGGCGATTGCGCGGCTTTGCCAGGCAGCGGAAGCAGCGCGACTGTTAGCGATTCCGCTTGATCTGGACTACGCCTTCCATAGCGCAGCCATGGACCCGGTGCGGACAGGGCTTTTGCGCGATCTGGCGGGTATCGATACGCAGCCCGGTACTTGCGCGATGATTTCCTCCGTCACCGGCAAGCCCTTGGCCGGCGCGGAAGCCAGGGCCGAATATTGGTGGCGCAATCTGCGCGAACCAGTGCGCTTTCAGGCGGCGGTGGCAGAAGCGGCGCGGCAGGGCGCGCGGCTCTTCCTCGAAATCGGCCCGGCCCCCGTTTTGCAGAATTACCTGCGAGAGACACTGCGGGCCGAGGCAATGGAAGGCGCCTTCCTTTCTAGCCTGAAGCGTCAGGATGGGCGGGGCGATCCCTTCCCTGCCATTGCCGATCGCGCGATTGCCGCGGGCGCTGATCCACGCGCAGGCCCGGCGTTTCAGGGCGCCGCGGAACGCGCCGCCTTGCCGCGCACGCCCTTTGCGCGGCGTCCCATCTGGTTCCCCCGCTCCGTGGAAAGCGCGCGGCTGACTGATCCTGAACTGGATCACCCGCTGCTTGGTTTCAGGCAGGGCGCCGAGCCCGGGCTTTGGAGGCAATGGCTAGACACCAGGGCCATGCCCTGGCTTGGCGATCACAAATTATTTGGTGAGGCGGTGCTGCCCGCCGCTGCCATGGCGGAAGCTGCTTTGGCGGCCGCTGCGCTTTTCCATCCGGAAGCGCCGGTGCTGGAGGTGCAGGAACTGGTGATCCTGCGCGCCGTGACGCTCAATAATGAAAGTCAGGTTGAATTGCGCTACGCGGCGGATGACGAAGGCGGCTTCACGCTGGAATCGCGCCCGCGCCTGGCTGAGGATGAACCAGCGCTTTGCGCCCGTGCGCGGCTGGCGGCCCTGCCGCGCCTGCCGAATGGACCCGCAATTGAGCTTGCGGAGGCAAGGCAAATCCCAGGATCTGAGGTGATTGCCTTCGCCGCACGCCACGGGCTGGATTACGGCCCAGCCTTTCAAAGCCTGCGTACCGTGGCTATGGACAAGGGTACGGGCGCTGCGCTGGCACGGCTTACCCTGCCAAAGGCCGCACCGGATCACGCCGGATTCAGCTTGCATCCCGCGCTGCTGGATGGCGCCTTGCAGGGGCTTTTCGCGCTCATGATGGGCGAGGGCCTCAGCGCTGATGAAGCCATTGTGCCAGTGCGTATCGGCAGGCTTTGCGCGCGGCGTGATGCCGCGCCCATCGCCACGGCGGAAATCACGGCTGGGCGGCGCGGCGTGCGGCTTTTTGCCGCGAGCCTTACGCTACGTGATGCGGCCGGCGCGGTCGTAGCGATCTTGGAGGATATCTGGTTCCAGCGCATGCCGCGCCCGGGGCGAGAGAGGCTCGAAAGCCTCGCCTTCCGGCTTGATCCGGTGCCGAGCCTACGGGCGGTTCAGAGCGATTCGATGGCGGTGGATTTGGTACCGATCATCACAGCAATCCGCACCCAGGATCAGGCGGCACCTTTGACAGATGCGGCGCTATTGCTGGAAGCACATCTGGCGGCGCGCACCTTGCCCGCCTTGCGTGACATCCCCGCCCCGCCAAGCCCCTATCGCGCTGCACTATGGCGTATCCTGGCGGCAGCCGGCGCCGCGGAACCCCTTAGTGGAGGCTGGCGTATCGTCGAAGACCAGCCATTGCCGCCAGCCGATGCGATCTGGCGCGCCGTTCTGGCCGAGCAACCGGGGCTTGCGCTGGACCTCGCCTGGCTGGCGCGGGCAGGCGACCAGCTTGATCTGGCCTTGCACGGCGAAGCGGTCGTGGCAGCACCCCCGCCCGCCTTAGGTGGCGCCATGCAAGCCTTGGCGGAGGTGATTTTGGCCGGGCTGCGCGTGCTGGCGGCTTCCTGGCCCAAGGATAGGCCGCTCAGGGTTTTGGAACTCGGCGCGGGGGGGGCTTTGACTCGTGGTGCGCTCGCGGTCCTGGGCGCCAGCGGCCGACGCATCCATTACCGCGCCATAGGCGAAGCGCAGGCCGGCGCCGCGGGTGGCGTGCCGGAAACCATTACCCTGCATTGGGGGGCTTGGGACAGCCTGAGAGCCGCCCCATCGCCCGCGGATAAGGCGGATATCATTCTGGGCGTCGCGCCCGCGGCGCTGACCAGAGCAGGTCTGACCTTGCTGGATGGCCTTGTTGCCCAGGCGGCGCCGGGGGCAGCGTTATTGCTGGCTGAACCGGCGCCGGGCGCCCTTTGGACTTTCACCCTGGGTCAGGATCCAGCTTGGTGGCGAGATGATCCTGAAGGCGCGCTGCCAGAAATAGCCGCCTGGCGTACTGCGCTTGGCGTGGCAGGCTGGATGGGGGCGGAGGTTGCGGTGCTGGATGCGGCGCCCTGGCCGGCGCTGCTGATCTCGGGCCAGAAACCATTAGCGCAGTTGGACGAACCCTTTGGGCATAGCGCGGCGCCGAGCGTAATCTTTGCCGATGCCGAGGCGATGGCGCTTGCGGAAGCCGTGGCGATGCTCGGTACGCCTAGTCGGCCGGCAATCCTGCAATTGGGTGAAATCCCACCGCCCAAAATGCTGCGCGGCGCCGATATCCTTGCCCTGACAGGCATGGCGAACCCCGCAGCCGCGCTGGCAGCCATGACAGCGCTGGCGGCGGCGGCGGATGGCGTGGCTTGTCGCATGGCGCTGGTGGCCCAGGCGGAGGAAGCGCGCGCTGCGGCGCTGCTTGGGCTTGGCCGGGTGCTGGCCAATGAAATGCCGGGGCTGAAACTGCGTCGCGCGACGGTTGCGCCAGGCATGCCACCTGAGGAAGTCGTCCCCAGGCTTTTCGCGACATGGACCCGTGAAGCGCCAGAGGTAAGCCTTTCCGCCGCGGGCGGTTTGGAGCCGCTTCTGCGCCCAGGCCTGCCCGCTATGGCGCCGGCCTTCCCCGGCCGACTGGGCATTGGCCAGCCTGGACAATTGGCAAGCCTTGGCTGGAATGCCATCGGCGCCCTGCCCAAGCCCGGCCCGGGCGAGGTTCGGCTGCGGATCACCGCAACAGGGCTCAATTTCCGCGATGTAATGTGGGCGCAAGGGCTATTGCCCGAAGACATGCTGATGGATGGCTTTGCCGGCCCAAGCCTTGGCATGGAATGCGCCGG
>CAMCEP010000286.1 GCA_945873675.1 Asaia bogorensis | reverse complement strand
CGCGTGGAAATCCTGTTCAAGGATGGATCGAAGCTGGTGGATGAGCTTGGTGTCGCCAATGCCCATCCGAATGGCGCCAAGCCCTTCGGCCGGGCGGATTACATCCGCAAGTTCAAGACCATTACCGATGGCATCATCTCGGCGCGTGAGTCCAACCGCTTCCTGGAAGTGGTGCAGGATCTGACGAAGCTGAAGGCGGGCGAACTCAGCGCGCTGAATGTGGCGCTGCCGGCCGGTGGCCTGCTGGACAGCAAGCCCGGCATCTTCTGAACTGGTAATTGAGGAAGGCAGGGTCAGCGCCACTGGCGCTGACCCGAAGCCACAAAGCAAGGGAAGCAACCCGATGAACGAAACCACGAAACCCGAAATCTATAAGGGCTTGGTCGGCGTCTATGCCGATGTCTCTGCCGTCTCCAAGGTGATGCCGGAGACGAATAGCCTGACCTATCGCGGCTATGCGGTGCAGGATCTGGCCGAGAATTGCAGCTTTGAGGAAGTGTCTTATCTGCTGTGGGAAGGCGAATTGCCTAATGCCAAGCAGCTTGCCGCCTTCAAGGCGGAAACTGCTGCGGAGCGTGAGATCAGCCCTGCGCTGCATCGCGTGATCCGCGAAATGCCCAAGGATGCGCACCCAATGGATGCCATCCGCACTGCCGTATCCTTCATGGGGATGGAAGACCCTGAGACCGCCGATGTTTCCCAGCCCGCACAATATCGCAAGGCGAAGCGGTTATTCGCCAAGATCCCAACGGCGATTGCGGCGGCTTATCGTGCTTCCCGCGGCCTGCCGGTGGTGGCGCCGAACCCCGCGCATAGCTTTGCCGAGAATGCCTTCAACCTGATCCTGGGCAAGGTGCCGCAGCCGGAAGTGCTGAAGGCCTTTGATGTTTCCATGATCCTGTATGCGGAGCATACCTTCAACGCTTCCACCTATACGGCACGGCTGGTGACCTCATCCGGCGCGGATATGCATGGCGCGATCACGGCGGGCATCGCCTCGCTCAAGGGTCCGCTGCATGGCGGCGCCAATGAGGCGGTGATGCATACGCTTAAGGAAATCGGCGACCCAAAGCTTGCGAAGGAATGGATCCAAAGCCGCTTCGACCATAAGGCGCTGGTGATGGGTTTTGGCCATCGCGTCTATAAAACGGGCGATAGCCGCGTGCCCACCATGCGCAAATATGCTGAGAAAATGGCCGAAGTTGTGGGCGATAAAACCTGGATGGAGATCAGCCGCATCCTGGCTGGGGAGATGCTGGAGAAGAAGAACATCCACCCGAACCTCGATTTCCCGGCAGGCCCCGCCTACTACCTGATGGGTTTTGAGATCCCGCTTTTCACGCCGATCTTCGTCGCGTCGCGCATCACGGGCTGGTCGGCGCATGTGATTGAGCAGGGCGCGGATAATCGGCTGATCCGTCCGCTTTCTTGGTACACGGGGCCTGAACAGCGCCCAGTGCCACCGATCTCGGCGCGTTAATTTCCTGATGCCTTCATCAATTTTTGAGATGCGATGAAGGCGCGTCGCAGGCGTTTGAACGGCGGCATGCATGTCATACTGCGCGCATTGCAATGCGATGCGCGCATTTTTTTTTGCGTGATGTGACGGATTTTGTTGACACGACTCATGGTGATGCAGATAGCGTGTCTCGCGCGCGATTCTCTTGCGCGATTCGCACTGCCTCCGCGCTGCGAAAAATCGTTCCAGAAGTCAGGTGCACCACCTGGTAGAAGGCGCGATGAAGCGGGAAGGTACTGCAATCGGCAGGGCGGAATTGCCGCAGCAGGGAAGGACGGTCCATGGACCGCAGACTCGGGGAACGCTTCGCCATTCGCGATCAGGGTTCCACACCACCCCAAACCGCCGTCAAGGCGTGCGTGAGGGGCGGGAGAGATGCCAGGGGGAACACGCCGCGCCGGCATGCCGCGCGCTGTTGTGATGCTGGCGGCTGCGCTTCGCGGAGACTTTCTGTCCTATCGGTCCGCGCATCGGGATCCGCGCGTCGCCGCCATTGCCTTTCTACCCTGCTGTACCCCGGGTTGGAATTGGGGATTAGCCGCGCAGAGCGTGGCCTTCCCATAACCGCCCTCAACAGGAACACATGGAGATTCATCCTCTGATGACTGATATCATCGAGACTACCGAAACCGAAGAAACCCCGCGCGCCCAGGCGATGGCCATGGCCGCGGCGAAGAAGAAGGCGCCTGCGAAGCGGAAGCCTGCTGCGAAGAAGGCTGCTGCGAAGAAGCCTGCCGCGAAGAAGGCCGCTGCCAAGAAGCCGGCTGCGAAGAAGGCCGTTGCCAAGAAGAAGCCTGCTGCGAAGAAGGCTGCTGCCAAGAAGCCGGCCGCGAAGAAGGCCGTTGTCAAGAAGAAGCCTGCTGCGAAGAAGGCCGCTGCCAAGAAGCCGGCTGCGAAGAAGGCTGCTCCGAAGAAGGCCGCTGCGAAGAAGCCTGCTGCGAAGAAGGCTGCTGCCAAGAAGCCTGCCGCGAAGAAGGCTGCTCCGCGTCGTCGCAAGGCCGCTCCGGCTCCGGCTGCTACCGAAACCCCGGCGAGCTAATCAGCTACCGGATCCCGGCACTGGGGCGTCGCATGCCAAGCATGCGGCGCCCTAGGTGCTTTTGGTGCCTGAATGATGCCTTTCGAAACGCGCCTGCTGTCTGCGCCTGACCATCACCTGCTTTTGCCGCTGCTTGCTGCCTATGGCGCGGAAATGGGACCGCATCTTGCCGGCACCACGCCTGCCGCGCCTCAAGCCATGCTCCACCTGATCGCTAACGACCCGCGCGCAGAAATGCTGGTGGCCTTCCGCAATGACGAAGCGATCGGCTTCGCCCATTTCTTTGACCTGCCAGAAATTGTCTTTGCCCGGCGCTGTGGTGCGCTGGATGATCTTTTCGTGGCGCCCAGCGCACGCCGCCAGGGTGTGGCGCGGCATCTGATTGAAGCGCTGGCCACGCTTGGTCATGAACGCGGCTGGTCGCATCTGCGCTGGATAGTGCCGGAGACAGACCAAGCCGCCGTCGCATTATATGAACGCATCGCGGTGCGCGCGCCTTGGCGTTCCTATGTGCTGCGGCTTGATCCGGCAGTGTCGCTTTAATGCATTTCCCGTTCACATTCGTTCACGGGAGACGCACTAAATATTTGTTTGATCGCATTTTCTGAGCCGCCAAGTGAAACCACTTGGCTTGAAAATGCTCAAGCGGCAACCCGCCCCGGCATTCGGTGACGAAAGGCCAGCGCTTCGGCGATATGCGTGCGCCTGATCATGGTACTTCCAGCCAGATCTGCGATGGTACGTGCCACGCGCAGGCTGCGTACCTGTCCGCGAGAGGAAAGCCCAAGCCTGGTTGCCGCCACTTCAAGCAGGTTCGCTGCCTCTGCCTCAAGGTCCAGCTGCAATTGGGCGAGGCTGGCTTCCGCATTATTCGGTGGACCATCAGCGCCATAACGCGCGCGTTGTGCGGCGCGCGCTGCCTTCACACGCGCGGCCACCGCCGCGCTGGCCTCCCCCGCTGGGGCGCGGGCCAATTCAGCGGGCGCGATCGGCATGACTTCAATGGTGATATCCATCCGGTCCAGCAGCGGGCCGGAAAGCCGCATCTGATAATCCTCACCACAGCGCGGCGCGCGACCACATTCGCGCCCCGGCTGCCCCAAATAGCCGCAGCGGCAGGGATTCATCGCCGCAATGCACTGAAACCGCGCGGGATAGGTCACATGCGAATGCACGCGGCTGATGGTGGTGCGCCCGGTTTCCATCGGCTGACGCAACGCTTCCAACGCCTGACGTGGAAATTCCGGCCATTCATCCAGGAACAAAACGCCGCGATGCGCCAGGCTGATTTCGCCCGGCTTGGCGCGCGACCCGCCACCGACAAGCGCAGGCATGGAAGCGGAATGATGCGGCTCCCGGAATGGAGGGCGCGTCACCAG
>CAMCEP010000285.1 GCA_945873675.1 Asaia bogorensis | reverse complement strand
TGCGGTGACTGGGATTGACCAGGTGGTGGCGGAATTGAAGGCCAAGGGCGCTGAATTCACCATGGAACCCACCTCCATCCGCCCCGGCATTCGCATCTGCTTCGTGCGCGGGCCAGAAAATGTCGCGATTGAATTGCTGGAACGCAGCGCCTGAGCGTTCTTGTCATTGGCGCCGGCCCTTCCGGCTTGATGGCGGCGGAAGCCGCGGCGCAATCCGGTGCTGCGGTGGTGGTGGCCGATCACATGCCATCGCCCGCGCGCAAGCTGCTGATTGCCGGGCGCGGCGGGCTGAATCTGACGCATTCCGAAGTGTTGCCGGTATTTCTGACGCGCTATGGAACGGCTGAACCACATCTCGCGCCGCATATCCGCACCTTCCCGCCCGAGGCGTTGATCGCCTGGGCTGAGGGGTTAGGCCAGCCCTGTTTCATCGGCTCCTCTGGTCGGGTTTTTCCGCGCGCTATGAAGGCATCGCCGCTGCTGCGCGCCTGGATGGCGCGGCTTGGTGCGCTTGGCGTGCGCTTGCTGGCGCGGCATCGCTGGCTTGGCTTTACGCATGATGGCGCGGCGCGTTTCGCCACACCGGATGGGGAGCAGCAGATCAAAACCTCAGCCACCATTCTGGCACTTGGTGGCGCTTCCTGGCCGCGGCTTGGGTCAGATGGCGTATGGCCCGCGCTGCTGCCGGGCATCGCCACGCGTCCTTTTGCGCCATCCAATATGGGCTTTGCCATTTCCTGGTCTGATCATCTGCGTCAGCGTTTCGCCGGCACACCGCTCAAGCGCATTGCACTTTCCTTCGGCGGCATCACGCAGCGCGGTGAGGCAATGATCACGGAAGCCGGCATTGAAGGCGGCGCGGTGTATGCGCTGAGCGCCGCCTTGCGTGATGCACTTGCGCGGCAACATAGCGTCACGTTGCATCTTGATCTCAGGCCCGATCTCAACCTTGCTGATCTTAATGCACGGCTTGCGGGCCGCCGCGGCAGTCTCTCACTTTCCAATCATTTACGGCGCAATGCGGGGCTGCCGCCGGTTGGAATTGCCCTGGTGCAGGAAGCGCTGAAACAAGGCGCCGAAGCACTGGATCTTGCCGGCTTGATCAAGGCTTTGCCGCTGCGGGTAACAAGCAGTTTCCCAATAGCCCGCGCCATTTCCTCGGCAGGCGGTCTTTCCTGGGCCGAGGTAGATCAAAACCTGATGCTACGGCGCTTGCCGGGCGTTTTCGCCTGTGGCGAAATGCTGGACTGGGAAGCACCGACGGGTGGCTATTTGCTGCAAGCCTGTTTCAGCACGGGTCGCGCGGCGGGCTTGGCGGCCGGGCGCATGGATGTTCAGCGGGTTTAACAATAGGGGATGATCATGGCAGAATTTGACCTTGTGGTACGCGGCGGCGAAGTCGCGACCGGCTTCGGCACCACGCGCTGCGATATCGGCGTGAAGGACGGGCGCATTGTCGCCCTCGGCGAAAAACTTTCCGATGGCGCGCGCGTGGTTGATGCCGCCGGTACGCTGGTGCTGCCAGGTGGCGTGGATAGCCATTGCCATATCGAAGAACCCTCGCGCGGTGGCTATGCCAGCACGGGGGCGGCGGAACCACCCATCACGGTGAATGAGGAAAGCTTCGCCACCGCGTCCACCGCCGCATTCGCGGGCGGCACAACCTCTGTCGTATGCTTCATTCCGCAATGGAAGGGCTATGGCGTTTGGGACCGTTATACGGATTACCGCGCCCGCGCCGCGCGCGGCATGATTGACCATTCCTTCCACCAAATCATCAGCGACCCAACGGATGAGGTGATGGATCAGGAAGTGCCGCGCCTTGTCGCTGAGGGTGTGCGCAGCCTGAAGGTCTTCCTCACCTACGAACCCTTGCATTTGAATGATGCGCAGTATCTGCGCGTCCTCACCAAGGCGCGCACCCTGGGTTGCTTGGTGACCGTACACTGTGAGAATTATGAGGCGATCAATTGGCGCACTCATGAATTACTGAAGCATGGCATGACCGCGCCGAAATATCATGCCTGGGCGCGCCCGCCGGTGGTGGAACGTGAAGCGACGCATCGCGCCATCGCACTGGCGGAATTGGTGGATCAGCCGATCCAAATCTTTCATGTCTCCTGCGAAGAAGCGGCCGAGGAAATTGCGCGCGCCCAGGCGCGTGGCGTGAAGGTATGGGGGGAGACCTGCCCGCAATATGTCACCCTGACCGCCGCCGATATGGATCGCCCAGGCTTTGAGGGCGCCAAATTCATGTGCAGCCCCGCACCGCGCAGCCGCGAAGAACATGAACGCGTGTGGGAAATGATCAAGCGTGGCACTTTGGATGTGATTTCATCCGATCACTGCGCCTTTTCCTTCGAAGGTGATCGCGGCAAGCGCCAGAATGGTACGGACGCCGTGTTCCGCGATATCCCGAATGGCATTCCAGGCTTCACCGCGCGCCTGCCGATCATTTTCAGCGAAGGTGTTTCCAAAGGCCGCATTAGCCTCGATGAATTCGTGCGGCTCACCAGCACCAACCCCGCGCGGCTGATGGGCCTCGCGCCGCGCAAGGGTGCCATTACCATCGGCGCGGATGCGGATTTGGCGCTGTGGGACCCGAAGAAGAAGGTCACCATCACCAATGCGCTGATGCAGCACGCGATTGACTATACCCCCTATGAGGGGATGGAGGTCACCGGCTGGCCAGTCATGACCATTCGGCGCGGCGAAGTGGTGATGCGCGATGGCAAGGTGCAGGCGGAACCCGGCACTGGGCGGTTCCTGCCGCGTGGGCCTTACGCCATGATTAAGCCGCGCGGTATCACGCCTGATGGCTTCGATCCGGCGCCACCACCCATGGCATAGGATCCTGTCCGAGCCCTGAGGAATCGCTTGGCGGCTCGGGACATGGGACCAACCATAGGTTTAAAGCTTGTTCGGCAAAGCAATACGGACTGAACAAGCCTTGACCGTTTTTTGGATTGAGCCGCTTCAGCGGGCTGCGCCAAAGCAGCCCCGCTGCGGCGGATTTTGTGCCCCATTGCGGGCGAAAAAATGGGCCCGGCAGGACTCGAACCTGCAACCAAACCGTTATGAGCGGTCCGCTCTGACCATTGAGCTACAGGCCCACCACCACCCTGATAGCGCCGAGACCCCCTGAAAATCAAACGCGCTTATTGTCCCCCCGCCAAGCGCGCCAGCACGCGGAGCAAATCCCGCGCCCGCTTCACCCGCTCTGGCAGGTCCATATCGCGGATCAGCGCCAGCTTGGCATCGGGGCGGAGCTTCACCGCCCCCTTCTGCCCCTGGATCCAGGTAATCAGCCCGCCAGGATTGGCGAAATTCTGCCCCCGGAAGCTCAGCACCAGCCCCTTCGGGCCGGCATCCAGCTTTTCCACCCCCGAATCCCGGCAGAGCCGCTTGATGGCGACCACTTGCAGCAGGTTCTCAACCTCCGCCGGCAAGGGGCCGAATCGATCGGCCAATTCCGCCGCCATGGCGTCATTCTCGCCATCCGTGGCCAGGCCGCCGATGCGCCGATAAAGCCCAAGCCGCACGGGCAGGTCGGTCACGTAGTTTTCCGGGATCAGCACCGGCAGGCCAAGGTTGATCTGCGGCGTCCAATCCCGCTCACTCTCTCGCCCCTCAGCGCCGGCTTTGATATCGGCCACCGCTTCTTCCAACATTTGCTGGTAAAGCTCGATGCCGACTTCGCGGATCTGGCCGGATTGTTCCTCACCCAACAGGTTACCCGCGCCGCGAATATCCAAATCATGGGACGCCAGCGTGAAGCCGGCGCCCAGATTATCCAGCGTCTGCATCACTTCCAGCCGCTTTTCCGCCGCCGCCGAAAGCCGATGCGCTTCCGGCCAAGTCAGGTAAGCATAGCTGCGCAGCTTCCCGCGCCCAACGCGCCCGCGCAGCTGATAAAGCTGCGCCAGGCCAAACATATCCGCGCGATGGATGATCAGCGTATTC
>CAMCEP010000284.1 GCA_945873675.1 Asaia bogorensis | reverse complement strand
TCCTGATTTCCTGATTTTCCCAACATACAAATGGGTGCTCGGCCCCTATGGGCGTGCCTTCATGTATATCGCCAAGCGTCGGCAGGAAGGCGTGCCGCTGGAACAAACCGGCTTTGGCCGCCGCGCCATCGCTTCCGAAGTCGCGCCTTATATGAAGGATACTGGCTTCGCCCCCACCGCGCGGCGCTTTGATATGGGGGAACGGGACCATTTCATTTCATTGGAAATGGCGGCCGTGGGCATGGAGATGATGGCTGAATGGGGTCCGGCCGCCATCAGCGAAAGGCTTGGCGTGCTGACGGATCGGCTGGCTGAGGGGCTGGCTGATCAAGGTGCGACGCTTACCGAAAAGCGCTTTCGCGTGCCGCATATCCTCAGCATCGCCTTCACCGGCGGCATGCCGGAAGGGCTTGTTGAAAAACTAGCGGCAGCGGGCGCACATGTGGCACCCCGGCTTGGGCGCGTGCGCATCAGCCCGCATGTCTATAATGATGAGGCGGATGTTGAACGTTTCCTGGAAATCTGGAGCAAGGTCACGCAATAACATAATCGGCGGGATCAAGGTTTTCCGTCATGCGCCGATAATCCACCAGGCGGAAGGGTGAATTGGTCACCACCCTGCCCGCCTTGTTCTTATACCAACTGCCAACACCCGGATGCGTCCAGACCATGCGCGCATGCGTCGCATCCAGGAATTCATTATAGGCAGCGCAGCGATCTTCGCGGATTTCGATGCTGCGCGCACCACTTTCTACCACTTCGCGAATGGCCTGCATGATGTAGCGCACCTGGCATTCGGAATGGAACATCGCACTTCCACCATGGGCAAGGTTCGTCCCCGGCCCATAAAGCATAAAGAAATTCGGGAAGCGCGGCACGGTGATGCCAAGGAAGGCGCGCGGATCATCCTCGCCCCAAACTTCCCGCACGGAAACGCCGCCGCGGCCGAAAATCTCGAAGGACCCAAGCGCCTTGGCGCCATCAAAACCTGTCGCCATGATGATGACATCGGCAGGGTGATGCCGGCCATCCTTGGTTTCCACGCCATCCTTGGTAATGCGCGCAATGGGTGTGGTCACCAACTCCACATTCGGCGCCGTCAGCATCTTGTACCAGCCATTATCGCGCAGCATGCGCTTGCCATAGGGCGGATAGGGCGGCACGACTTTTTCCAGCAAATCCGTGCGATTGCCGATCTGCGTCTTGATATAGCCAATGACATCCTCACGCAGCTTCTGATTGGTGGCATTGAGCGATTGCGCGGGCTGATCCCAATTCGGGTCCTTATGCAGTGATGCATGCATGCCATCGGCGGACGCCCAAAGAAGCTGGAAGCGATACCATTTGGCATAGAAGGGGATGTGCTTCAGCGCGGCCTTCTTCGCTTCCGTCACCACCGCATGGTAATTGGCGTTATAGACCGCCCAATGCGCCTGGCGCTGGAAAATGGTGAAATGGCCGAGCTTGGGCGCGATGGAAGGCCCGGCCTGCATGCCCGATGCGCCGGTGCCAATCATCGCAACACGCTTGCCATCAAGGGCAACGCTATGATCCCAGCGCGCAGTATGAAATAGCGGGCCGGAGAAATCCTCAACGCCGGGAATGGGTGGGATCACCGGGCGGCTGATGGTGCCAACGGCGCCGACCAGCGCTTCGAATTCATGGGTTTCCTCGCGCCCTTCGGCATTGCGAGTCGTCACACGCCACAGCATGGCCGCTTCATCATAATGCGCTTCAACCACGCTGGTATTTAGGTGCAGATGGCGCCGCAAGCCGTATTTGTCGGCGATGCCTTCCAGATACTTCCAAAGCTGATCGCGCTTGGAAAAATGCTCTGGCCAATCATGGTTTGGCTCAAACGACAGCGAATAGAAATGATTGGGCGTATCCACGCCGCAGCCCGGATAGTCGTTTTCATACCAGGTGCCGCCCACGGCATCGTTCTTCTCGAAAATCGTGAAGGGCAGCCCGGCTTCCTGGAGCTTGATCGCCATCAGCAGGCCAGAAACGCCCGCGCCAATAATGCCGGTGCGGAATGCCGCACGGCGCGCTTCGGGTACATCGCGGCGCCATTGCACGGTTTTGGGGTCCGGCGCATCCACGACGGTTTCTTCGCGGATCAGCGGCAGATATTCCGGCGGTACCTCCGCGCCCACGCCAACAGAAAGCATACGGTGCAGCAGATGCGCGGGCGGCTCCGCAGGCAGGGGGCGCCCGCTTTGCGCGTAATCCAACAGCACGTCACGCAGCCGGGCGCGGAGTGCGGCGCGCAGCGCCTCAGGTGCGGCTTCATGGAAGTTCCAGGGCCCCTTGATATGGGGCGCGAGCCGGTCAAGCCATTCAGCCTCACCGGAAAGATGCACCAGCACCATGAGCAAGGGCGCGATATCGCCGCCTGCCAGCGCCTCATCAAGTAAGGCGGGGTTGGAAAGGAAGGCTTTCGGATCTGGGATCATGGAGCCTAGGTGACCACGACAGCCGCCCAAATGCAAAAAGGGCCCCGCATATCCTGCGGGGCCCCTTCCCGTTCCGATCCGGATAGGATCAGACGGAGTAGTACATTTCGAACTCAACCGGGTGCGGGGTGTGTTCAAACTTGTACACATCCGTCCACTTGAGTTCGATATAGCTTTCGATCTGATCCTTGGAGAAGACATCGCCGGCCAGCAGGAAGTCGTGATCCGCTTCCAGCGCCTGCAGCGCTTCACGCAAGGAACCGCACACGGTCGGAATGCCCTTCAGCTCTTCCGGCGGCAGGTCATACAAATCCTTATCCATCGGGTCGCCCGGATGGATCTTGTTCTTGATGCCATCAATGCCGGCCATCAGCATGGCAGCGAAGGCAAGGTAGGGGTTCGCACCCGGATCCGGGAAGCGCACTTCAACGCGCTTCGCCTTCGGGCTGGTCGCATAGGGAATGCGGCAGGAAGCCGAACGGTTGCGCGCGGAATAGGCGAGCAGCACGGGCGCTTCAAAACCCGGGATCAACCGCTTGTAGGAATTGGTCAGCGGGTTGGTGAAGGCATTCAGCGCCTTGGCGTGCTTGATGATGCCGCCGATGTAATACAGCGCCATTTCCGACAGATCGGCATAGCCATTGCCGGCGAACATCGGCTTGCCGGCCTTCCAGATGGATTGGTGCACATGCATGCCCGAACCATTATCGCCATAGATCGGCTTTGGCATGAACGTCGCGGACTTGCCGTAGCTATGGGCGACATTGTGCACGCAGTACTTGTAGATCTGCATGAAATCCGCCTGCTGCACCAGCGGGCCGAACTTCGTGCCGAGTTCGTGCTGGGACTGCGCCACTTCATGGTGATGCTTTTCGATCGGCAGGCCCATCTCACCCATGGTGGAGAGCATCTCAGCGCGCAGATCCTGTTCGCTATCCACCGGCGGGACGGGGAAATAGCCACCCTTAACAACCGGGCGATGGCCCATATTGCCTTCGGGGAAGTCCTTCATATTCGCGCCGGGGCCTTCGATGCTGTCCAGCGAGAAATGGCCGAAATTGCCCCCCGTGCCGAACTTCACATTGTCGAACACGAAGAATTCCGCTTCCGGGCCAAAGAAGGCAGTGTCGCCAAGGCCGGTGGACTTCAGGAATTCTTCGGCCTTCTTCGCGGTGGAGCGCGGGTCGCGATTATAGCGCTGGCCGGTGGAGGGCTCATAAATGTCGCAGAACAGAATCATCTGCGGCTTGGCCGAGAAGGGATCCATCACCGCGGTGGCAGCATCCGGCATCAGGATCATGTCGGACTCATTGATCGCCTTCCAGCCCGCGATGGAGGAACCATCGAACATGATCCCTTCTTCGAAGATTTCCGGTTCGATCGTGGAGACATGCTGGGCAGTGTGCTGCCACTTGCCGCGCGGATCCGTGAAACGGAAATCCACATATTCCACGCTATGTTCCTTGATCATCTCCATAACCTTGGAGACGGCATTGCCACCCGCGGCGGCTGCTGGCTTCTTGGCCATACT
>CAMCEP010000283.1 GCA_945873675.1 Asaia bogorensis | reverse complement strand
TCATAATCAAGATCTTCGTAGTAATCATCGTCAATTTGTAGAATGGGCGCATTCACGCAGGCGCCCAGGCATTCCACTTCCGTCAGCGTGAACATTCCATCCGCGCTCGTATCGCCAACACCCTTGACCCCGCCCGCATCCTTACAGGCACGCAGCACATCATCCGAACCGCGCAGCATGCAGGGCGTAGTGCCGCAAAGCTGCAAATGATGCCGCCCGATCGGCTTCATGTTGAACATGAAATAGAAAGTTGCCACTTCGTAGACACGGATCGGCGGCATCGAAAGCCGATCAGCGATCACATCCATCGCCACACGCGGCACCCAGGCGCTTTGCGTCAAGCGCCCCATCTGGCGCTGCGCCACATAAAGCAGCGGGATCACCGCGCTGGCCTGCTTACCTTCCGGATAGCGCTTCAGGATGGTTGCGATCTTCGCTTCGCTTTCGGCGTCAAAAGCGAAGCTATCAGGTTCCTTGTGGGCTGGCGCGCTCACCGGTCAATTTCCCCAAAGACGATATCCAGAGAACCAATGACGGAAACCGCATCCGCCAGCATATGCCCCTTTGACAGCACTTCCATCGCCTGCAAATGCGCATAGCCAGGTGCACGAATTTTGCAGCGATAGGGTTTGTTCGTGCCATCCGCCACCAGATAGACGCCGAATTCCCCCTTCGGCGCTTCCACAACCGAATAGGTTGAACCGGCAGGCACGTGATAGCCTTCAGTGTAAAGCTTGAAGTGATGGATCAGTGCTTCCATCGAACGCTTCATCTCACCACGCTGGGGCGGCGCGATCTTATTGTCCATCAGCTTGACCGGCCCCGGCTTCATCTGCTTCAGGCATTGATCAATGATCTTGAGGCTTTCGCGCATTTCCAGCATGCGCACCAGATAGCGATCATAACAATCGCCGCGCGTGCCGACCGGCACGTCAAATTCCATCCGGTCATAAACATCATAGGGCTGGCTTTTGCGCAGATCCCAAGCACAGCCGGAAGCGCGCAGGCACGGCCCGCTAAAGCCCCAGGCCATGGCCTGTTCCGCACTCATGATACCGATATCAACGGTGCGCTGCTTGAAGATGCGGTTTTCCGTGAGCAGCCCTTCCAGATCCTTCAGGAATTCCGGAAATTTCTTAGCCCAGGCAGCGATCTTATCTTCAAGCCCCGCCGGCAAATCCTTCGCAACGCCACCCGGCCGGAAGTAATTCGCGTGGTAATGACTGCCGGACACTGCCTCATAAAACTCAAGCAAAGTCTCGCGCTGCTCAAAGCCCCAAAGTGCTGGCGTAATGGCACCACAATCCAGCGCATAGGTGGTGATGTTGAGCAGATGGTTCAGCACGCGCGTCAATTCGCTGAATAGCACACGGATATACTGCGCGCGTTCCGGCGCTTCGATCCCCAAAAGCCGCTCAGTGCCGAGCGCAAAAGCATGCTCCATGCACATCGGGCTGACGTAATCCAGCCGATCGAAATACGGCAGCGCCTGAATATAGGTTTTGTGTTCGATCAGCTTTTCGGTGCCACGATGCAGCAGCCCGATATGCGGATCGGCGCGTTCAACCAATTCACCCTTCATTTCCAAGATCAGGCGCAGCACGCCATGCGCGGCGGGGTGCTGCGGGCCGAAATTGATGGTGTGGCTGTCGCCTTCAATGGTGTGGCGTACCGTCTCGGGCTCCGCGCCCGCAATGGCGATTGCCTGGCTCTGGCTCATGCCGGCCCCTCCAGACGGTTCAGATGCACTTTCTCATCCCCGGGCAGCGTGGTCATGCCTTCCCAGGGGCTCAAGAAATCAAAGCTGCGGAAATCCTGTTGCAGCGTGACGGGTTGATAAACCACGCGCTGCAGTTCCGAATCGTACCGCACCTCCACATGGCCCGTGAGCGGGAAATCCTTGCGCAGCGGATGGCCTTCAAAACCATAATCCGTCAGCAAGCGCCGCAAATCCGGCTGCCCGGCAAACACCACACCATACATGTCCCAGGTCTCACGCTCATACCAGGTGGCGCTCGGCCAAATCTCAGCAACGGACGGCACGGGCGCCACACCATCAGTCGTGACCGAAACCCGGATGCGGCGGTTCTCGGCCAAGCTCAGCAGGTTATAGACAACCTCAAACCGCTCAGCGCGTTCGGGCCAATCCACGCCACAAATATCCATGCATTGTTCGAAGGAAAAGCGCGGATCATCGCGCAGCACCAGCATCAGGGCCAAAAGCTGATCGCGATTGGCATGCACGGCCAATTCCGCCCCGCCACGCACCAAGCTAAAGCCGGTCACAGCACCTTGCGGCGCTGCTGCGGCGATTGCTGCGCCCAGTATTTTCAACGGATTTTCCGCAACCGCTTCGACGGTTTCAGGCAATTGCTCAGCCACGGAGGATCGTCCCTGTCCTGCGGATCTTCTTCTGCAATTGCAGAATGCCATAGACCAGCGCTTCGGCCGTGGGCGGGCAGCCGGGTACATAGATATCTACCGGCACCACACGATCGCAGCCACGCACCACGCTATAGGAGTAATGGTAATACCCGCCGCCATTGGCGCAGGACCCCATGGAAATCACCCAGCGTGGCTCCGACATTTGGTCATAAACCTTGCGCAGCGCCGGCGCCATTTTATTGGTCAGCGTGCCGGCCACGATCATCACATCCGATTGCCGCGGCGACCCGCGTGGAATGATGCCGAAGCGATCCAAATCATAACGCGCCATATAGGCATGGATCATCGGCACGGCGCAGCACGCCAGGCCAAAGGTCATCGGCCACAAGCTGCCGGTGCGCGCCCAATTCACCACCTTATCCAGATTGGCGACAACGAAACCCTTTTCGGTGATTTCATCGCCGACCGCCTTCACCACCGCATCCTGTGCGGCGCCAGGCGGTAGGGCCTGATTATTCCAGGAAAGTTCAGAAGCGCCGCTCATCTCATTCCCAATCCAGCGCGCCTTTGCGCCATTCATAGACAAAGCCAATGGTCAGCACGAAAAGGAAGGCCATCATGGACCCGAAGCCGAGCCAGCCTATGCCGCCCAGCGACACAGCCCAGGGGAACAGGAAGGCCACTTCCAGGTCGAAGATGATGAAAAGGATCGCCACCAGATAGAAGCGCACATCGAATCGGCGCCGCGTATCGTCAAAGGGCGCAAAGCCGCATTCATAGGTCGAAAGCTTTTCGGCATAGGGCTTCTGCCGCGCCGCCAGCATGGCGCCGGCAACCATCGCAATCGCGATTCCCGCAGCTATGCCCAGGAAAACGAGCACAGGGAAATACGTTGCCAGCAAGGGCTGGGTCATGGCTTCCTCAACTCTGGCGCCCCCATGAGCCTGGGTGCGCATTATGGCCTGCCCACGGTTTTTACCGCATCGCAGCGAAGCGAGATTACCTCCGCTTTGCGAAATGCGCCATAGGGCATTCAGCCGTAATTTCAAGATGCTGGAACACAGCACCCCGATTACGGAACCGTCATCAAGAGTTTTTGGGAAAAAGAGTGGCGCGAGTGACGGGGCTCGAACCCGCGACCTTCGGCGTGACAGGCCGACGCTCTAACCAACTGAGCTACACCCGCAGTCCATGCGTGAAAGGCTGATAGTCCGCCCCATGCACCCATGTCAAGGCGACAGGTGGAGGGGAAGTGAATGGGCACTGACGGGTTCGAACCGCCGACATCCTGTGTGTAAGACAGGCGCTCTACCGCTGAGCTAAGCGCCCCAAGCACAAAAATTTATAGCATAGGGGCCGGGCCTTTGTGACCCGGCCAAATTCAAAAGCGCATTGCGCTTCAGTTCACCGAATCCTTCAGCGCCTTGCCCATCTTGAAACGGACGGCGGTGCTGGCGGGGATTTGGATTTCCGCACCGGTGCGCGGGTTGCGGCCAGTGCTGGCGGCGCGCTTGGCGGCGGCAAAGGTGCCAAAGCCCATCAGCCGCACTTCGCCATCCTGCTTCAGCCCGGCAGTGATCGAATCGAACACCGCATCCACGGCCTCGGCGGCCTTTTCCTTGGTCATGTCAGCCGCCTTGGCGAC
>CAMCEP010000282.1 GCA_945873675.1 Asaia bogorensis | reverse complement strand
CGCTGCGACATGGCCGCCGTGTTCCGCATTGGCGCCAGGCTCGGCTGGAATGAGCATATCGGCAATCACAATAGCCTCATGTTGCCTGATGAGGCAGAACCGCGCTTCCTGATCAATCCTCGAGGTTACTTGTTCCAGGAATTGAAGGCATCTGATCTGATTGTTTGTGATCTGGAAGGGCGCGTGCTGCGCGGCAGCGGCGAACTGCGTAAGGTTGCCTTTCACATCCACACGCGCATTCACCTCGCCAATCCGGCAGCGACCTGCGTGATCCATGTCCATCCACGGCATCTGACAGCGCTTTCCATGGTGCAGGGCGCTGAATTTGCGCTTTCGCATCACAACAACCTGCTGCTGAATGACCGCACGGTTTATGATGATGAAGGCGATCAGCCGGTGCATAGCGATGAAGAAGGGGACCGCATTGCGCGGCTGATGGGCGATAAGACCATCATGCTGATGCGCGGCCATGGCGTGACCGTGGTGGGTCCCACGGTGCATGACGCATTTGATGAATGTTATATGGCGGAACGCACTTGCATGTATCAGCTGACCGCCATGCAAACAGGTCTGCCTTTGCACAAGCTACCCGATAATCTGCGCCGCAATCACACCGGGCCATGGGGTGAAAAGCTGGATGCTCGACTTCATCTGAATGCCTGGCGCCGTGTGCTGGACCGGGAAGAACCGGATTACGCGCGCTGAAACCATAACAAATAAAGGGAGGAAAACATGATCCAACGTCGCAGCCTTCTAGCCACACCGCTCGCCCTTGGCCTGGCAAGCCCCGCCATCGCGCAAGCCCCCTGGCCCAATCGGCCGGTGCGCGTGATTGTCGGCTTCCCGCCCGGAGGGTCGCTCGATGTTATGACGCGTCTGGCTTGCGAGGTATTATCGCGCCGGCTTGGGCAGAATTTCATTGTGGAGACGCGTTCTGGTGCTTCCGGCAATATCGGTACGGAAGCCATCGCGCGGGCCACGCCGGATGGTTACACCATCGGCACGATCAGCATGCACAATGTGGTGATCAACCCCATGTTGTTCAAAACCTTGCCTTATGATCCCGAAAAGGATTTCGCTTGGATCAGCGCCATGTGGGATTTGCCCAATGTGGTGGCGGTGCCGGCGCAGCATGTGCCGGCGCAAACGCTCCAGGAATTCATCACCTGGGCCAAGACGCGGCGGGGTGGCATCAGCTACGGGTCTTCGGGTGTTGGCACCACCATTCACCTCTCCGGCGCTTATCTGCTGGGCCGGGCGGGGATTGAGGCGACGCATGTTGCCTTCCGTGGCGCGGCGCAGACCATCCCGGCCATGCTTTCGGGCGACATTCAGGTCGCGGTGGATAATCTTGCCAGCTATACGGGCGTTATCCAGGAAGGGCGTATCCGCCCCTTGGCTGTCACCATGCCGGAACGCTGGCCCACCCTGCCCAATGTGCCGACCATGGCGGAAGCGGGGATGGATAATTTCAACGTCAGCCCTTGGCATATGTGGGGCGGCCCACGCGCCATGCCGCGTGAGATTGTGGACCGAATCTCTTCTGAAATCCGCACGGCCTTTGCCGATCCCGAATTGCAGCAACGCGCCATCGGCATGGGCGCGCGGCTGACGGGCTCCACGCCGGAAGAATTGGCGGCGCGGTTGAAGCGGGAACAGCCGATCTGGGCCGAGATGGTAAAGATTTCCGGCGCGCAGCCGGAATAGGGCAGGGGGCTTAATCAGCCCAAAAACGCGTGACCCTTACTTGCGGGTCACGCCTTAAGCGTTACGCCAACCCCAAGGCCCAAAGCAGCACACCCTTCTGCGCATGAAGGCGGTTCTCCGCCTCATCAAACACCACGCTTTGCGGGCCATCCATCACCTCATCGGTGATTTCCTCGCCGCGATGCGCTGGCAGGCAATGCATCACAATCGCATCCGGCGCCGCGTGTTTCAGCAGCGCCGAATTCAACTGATAGGGTGCGAGAAGATTATGCCGGCTTTCCGCCCGCCCCTCGCGCTCATCAGACATGGAAACCCAGCTATCGGTCACCACGCAGCGCGCATCACGCACCGCGGCAATCGGGTCATGGGTCAATTCCACCTTCGCACCCTGCGCGCGCGCCCAGGCGATCAATTCCGCGGGCGGCGCCAATTCTGGCGGCGTTGCCAACCGCAGCGTAAAGCCAAACCGTGCCGCTGCCTGGATGAAAGATTGCGCGACGTTATTGCCATCACCCGTCCAGGCCACCACCTGCCCGGCAATCGGGCCGCGATGTTCCTCAAAGGTCATGACATCGGCCATCAATTGGCAGGGATGGGATACATCGGTCAGGCCATTGATCACCGGCACCGTCGCATGTTTCGCCAATTCGCGGATTTTCTGCACATTATCGGTACGTAGCATGATGGCATCCACATAGCGGGATAGCACCTTCGCGGTATCCGCCGGGGTTTCGCCTCGGCCAAGCTGCATATCCTTGGTGGACAGCACCACAACATCGCCACCCAATTGGCGAATACCCACTTCAAAGGAAACCCTTGTGCGGGTGGAGGGTTTTTCGAAAATCAGAGCAATGGATTTGCCGGCCAAGGGCTTGCCCGCAAGCTCGCCACGTTTGGCGCGGCCGGCCACATCAAGCATCCGGCGCAGCACGGCCGGTTCAAGATCCATCAATTCCAAAAAGTGGCGGGGCGGCGCATCGCCGCCCCTCACTGATTTCAACATGGCACTCATTGCGCCGCGGCTTGGGCACCGGCTGGGGTCAGGCGCAGGCAGGCGCGATCGAGCAGTGCCACCGCCTCATCCGCATCCGCTTCCGTGATGATCAAGGGCGGCGCCAGGCGCAGCACATTCATCCCCGCCGCCACAGTCAGCAGACCCTCGGCCACGGCGGCATTCTGCATTTCGCCGTTATTCACCTCGGGCCGCAGCTTGAGGCCCAGCAGCAGGCCGGCACCGCGCACATCTTCAATCACTGTCGGATGCTTGGCGGCAAGGGCCAGCAGGGCGCGCCACAAATGACGCGCCACCTGGTCTACACGGTCAAGGAAGCCGGGGGCGGAAACCACATCCATCACCGCATTGCCGGCCGCGCAAGCAAGTGGCCCGCCGCCATAGGTTGAGCCATGCGTGCCAGCCTTCAAATGCTTCGCCACATGTTCCTTGGCGAAAATGCCGCCCAGCGGGAAGCCGCCGCCAATGCCCTTGGCGGATGACATCACATCAGGCTCGATCCCGGCCCATTGATGGGCCCACATCTTGCCGGAACGGCCCACGCCGGTCTGCACCTCATCCAAGGCCAGCAGCAGCCCGTATTCATCGCACATGGCGCGTAATTCGCGCAGGAACCTAAGCGGCGCGGGGCGCACGCCGCCTTCACCCTGCACGGGTTCAATCATCACACCGGCGGTATTGGGGCCAATCGCATCACGCACCGCATTCATATTGTCGAAGGGCACATGGTCGAAGCCTTCAACCGGCGGGCCGAAGCCGGCCAGGTATTTCTCATTCCCCGTGGCAGCCAGCGCGGCCATGGTGCGGCCATGGAAGGCGCCATCAAAGCAGATGAGCCGGTAGCGTTCCGGGTGGCCGTTTTCCGCATGATATTTGCGGACAGCCTTGATCATGCCTTCATTGGCTTCGGCGCCGGAATTGCAGAAAAACACGCTATCCGCGAAGGAATTTTCCACATGCCGTTGCGCAAGCCGTTCCGCCTGCGGAATGCGATAGAGGTTGGAGGCATGAATGATCTTGCCCGCCTGTTCCGCAATCATCCGCGTCAGATGCTGGTGCCCATGGCCGAGCGAGGATGTCGCGATGCCCGCGCCGAAATCCAGGAAGCGTCGGCCGTCTTCCGTCCAAAGTCGCGCGCCTTCGCCCCGCTCAAAAGCAAGGTCGGCACGGTTATAGGTCGGCATCAGGGCGGGAATCACGTTTCCAGTCTCCGCAAGCTACCGGCCCGGGCAAAGGCGACCATCGCCCCACCAAGGACCGGAAAGAAGAAACTTGCCGGAAAAGCGCGCAAGATGAAAGGGGCGCCCTGATCTATTCGCCAATATTCATCAAAGCG
>CAMCEP010000281.1 GCA_945873675.1 Asaia bogorensis | reverse complement strand
TGCGCGATCCGCCAAGCCCACTTCGGCCAAGGCGTTGCGCGCAGCTTCATTCAGTGCTGCTTCCGAAGCAGCTGCATGAAAAAAGCGAAAGGAAGACCCGCTTTTCGCCTGCGCGGCGAATGCGACATTCTCCAATACCGAAAAGCCAGCGATGATGCTGGTGATCTGAAAACTGCGCGCCAGGCCCGCATGCACGCGGCGCGGCAAGGAAAGGCGCGTGATGTCCACCCCCGCAAAAACAACGCGCCCGGCATCCGGCGCGACGGTGCCAGTGATCTGGTGAATCAGCGTGGTTTTGCCCGCGCCATTTGGGCCGATTAGCGCGTGGATTTCGCCAGACTGCACTTCCAGGCTGACATCATTCGTCACCGCAAGCCCGCCATAATGCTTGCGCAAGCCCTGAACGCTGAGCAGCGCGTCAGCCACGGCGCGCACCCAGAAAACCAATCAGCCCGCCGCGCATGAACAGCACAGCCAAAATCAGCAGCGGACCAAAGATCATTTTCCAATGCGTGGTCAGGCTGGGCAGCCAGGTTTCCAACAGCACAAACAGCACAGCGCCAAGGATGGCGCCGGAAAGCCGGCCAAGCCCACCCAGGATCACCATGAAAATCAACTCACCGGAACGCTGCCAGCTCATGTAAGCGGGGGCGACGAATTCCGTGGCATTGGCAAACAGCACACCCGCCAGCCCCGCCAGCGTGCCCGCGATGACATAGGCCAAAAGCCGATACGGATAGGGCGCGAAACCCACCGCCTGCGCACGCAGCGGATTTTCCCGCGCCGCGCGCAACACGCGCCCAAAGCGCGATGCCAGCAGCATGGCGCAAATGCCCCAGCAGAACACCAGAAAGCCCAAGCAGACGTAATGAAAGAACAGCCGGTTTTCCATCAGCCGAGCGCCAAAAACCTCGGTCCGGTCATACATCGTATAACCATCATCCCCGCCATAAGCCGCGAGAGACGACGCCGTGAAAAATGCCATCTGCCCGAAGGCGAGCGTGATCATGATGAAATTCACGCCCTCGGTCCGGATCGCAATCGCGCCTGTTAGCAGGGAAAACAGCGCGGCGGCGGCAATCGCCACGGGCAGCACAATGGTGATATCGGTCAACCGATGCGCATCCAGAATCGCAACGGCATAGGCGCCAACACCCATCGCCGCCGCATGCCCAAGGCTGGCGAGTCCCGCGCCCCCCACCAGAAAGGAAAGCGAAACCGCGGCGGCGGCCAGGATCATGATGCGCGCGAATAATGTCAGGTAGTGATTGGCACCAAAGCCAATGAAAGGCGCCAGCGCCAGCACGGCCAGCACCAGCAGCGTCAGCGCTACATCAAGCCGCAAGCGCGGCATGCTAACCACTCCTGGCCGGGAAAAGCCCGCGCGGGCGGAAGGCCAGGATCGCCGCCATGGCGATATAGACCAGCATGGAAGCCAGCGCTGCACCGGTTTGCCGCGCGGCGGATGGGTCCAGGAAAAGCCGCATCAGATCCGGCATCAGCGATTTGCCGAGCGTATCCGTAAGCCCCACGATCAGCGCCGCTATAAAGGCGCCGCGAATGGACCCAATGCCGCCAATCACAATCACAACAAAGGCCAGGATCAGCACATGATCCCCCATGCCAGGCTCGACCGAGAATATCGGCCCGGCCAGCACGCCGGCGAAACCCGCCAGCATGGCGCCGAAGGCAAAGACCAGCATGAAAAGCCGGCGAATATCCACGCCAAGCGCGGATACCATGGGCGCATTGGCGGCACCCGCGCGCACAAGCATGCCAAGGCGCGTGCGCTCCACCAAAAACCACAGGCCAAGCGCCGTGGCGATGCCGGCGACAAGCACGGCGATGCGATAAAGCGGATATTGCAGCCCCGGCATCAGCACTACGCCGCCTTCAAGCAGCGCGGGCACGGGTACTTGCAGCGGTGCCGCGCCCCAAATCGCTTTCACCGCCTGATTGAGAAACAGGATCACACCAAAAGTCGCCAGCACTTGCGACAGATGATCGCGATCATAAAGGTGCCGAAAGACCAGCACTTCCAGCAGCAGGCCAAATAGCAGCGCTGCCGGCAGAGCCAATAAAAGCCCGAACCAGAAGGAACCTGTTGCCGCAGCAAAGGCCGCGCCCAGGTAAGCCCCCAACATATACTGCACCCCATGGGCCAGGTTGATGAAATCCATCACGCCAAAAACCAGCGTGAGGCCCGCCGCCACCAGGAAAAGCAGAATGCCAAGTTGCAGGCCATTCAAGGCCTGCACAAGGAAAAGTCCCGTACTCACCTTCGCAGATCAGGCGCCAAAATTAGCGCATGCGGCATTCGGCGGCCCAGGGGTCCACGTTGTTTTCCAAGACCTTGCGGACAATCTCGGTCTGGAACTTGCCATCCGGGCGCTTGGCCACGCGCGTCAGCCAGAAATCCTGGACCGGGAAGTGGTTCGCACCGATCTTGAAATTACCGCGCACGGAAGTGAAATCCGCCGCGCGCAAGCCAGCGCGGATCGCATCCTTATCGGCAAGCCTGCCACCCGCGCGGCGAATGGCGGAATCGAGCAGCATGGCCCCATCATAAGCCTGCGCAGCATAGCTGGCCGGCACGTAATTGAAGGCTGCTTCGAAATCCGTGACAAAACGGCGATTGGCCGCATTATCCATATTGGGCGCCCAATTCGACCCCGAAAAGAAACCAACCGCCGCATCCTGCTGCGCGGGCAGCACCGCCTCATCCACCGTGAAGGTGGATAGGAAGGGGATATTGGCCAAGCCGGCCTGGCGGTATTGCCGCACCAGATTCACGCCAAGTCCACCCGGCATGAAGGTGAAAATCGCATCCGGCTTTGCGGCCGCAATCTTCGCAAGCTCGGCCGCGAAATCAAGCTGCGTGAGCGGCACATAAACCTCATCCACCACTTCGCCCTTGAAACGGGATTTGAAGCCGGTGACGGCATCGCGCCCGGCCTGGTAATTCGGCACCAGCACGAAAACGCGCTTATAGCCTTGGTCTTCGCAAACCTGGCCGATCACGGCATGCACCTGGTCATTATTGTAGGAGGTCGCGAAGAAATAGGGATTGCAGCCGCGCCCCGCATAGGTGGAAGGCCCGGCATTCGTGCTGATCAGGAAGGTATTGGCTTCCGTCACCGGGCGCATGATCGCTTGCAGGATGTTGGAAAAGACAACGCCCACGATGAAATCGCAGCGGTCGCGTTCCAGGGCGGTGCGCACCTTGGTCACCGCCACATCGGGCTTCAATTCATCATCAATCATCACGGTCTCGGCGGTCAGGCCGCCAAGCTTGCCGCCTAGATGGCGCAGCCCCATCAGGAAGCCATCACGCAATTGGCTGCCGAGCGCGGCTTGCGGGCCGGTTTGTACGGCCACCAGGCCGATCTTCACTCCGCCGGCGGGTTGCGCGTGCAGAATGGCGGGCGCTGCCAGCAGCCCCAAGGCGCCGCCCATGGCGCCGCGACGTGAAATCAAGCTCATGTTTTAAGCCTCCCCTATTAAGAACCCTGTAGATCCTTACTGCGCGAAGCCCGGGCGCAAGGCAAGGCGGTGCGCCATTTTGCCAGCACGAATCATCAAGGGGTGGACCGGGTCCGCGAAGGGGTCCAGCACGGTGAAATGATTAGCGGCGGGCAAGGCTTCAAAACTGCCACCCCAATGGGTGGCGAAATCGCGGCTTTGGCGGATGAATTCATCACTCTCCGCCCCACCCACCACGACATGCAGCGCCTCAAAGGTCGGCGGCGGCATCAGGCGCGGCGATAGGATGGCGATGTCAGCCCCCGTCAGGCGGAGCGCGGTCGCGATGCTGGTGCCGCGCAGCGGGCCCAATTCGAACACGCCAGAAACAGGCAAGGCAGCCCCCACCATCCCGGCCAGCAGGCCGGGTTCCCAAGCGAGCCAATCGGTAGCCAGCAGCAGCGCGGCAAGCTGCCCGCCGGCGGAATGCCCAGCGGCCAGCAACCGCCCGCCACGGCGCCTGTGCAGAAAGGCCGCAGCGCGGCGCATTTGTTCCGCGATCTCGGTCAGGGTTACGGCGGGGCATAGGTCATAGGATGGCACCGCCACCGC
>CAMCEP010000280.1 GCA_945873675.1 Asaia bogorensis | reverse complement strand
CATTGGTACAGAAGCGCGGATGTTTTCAACCCGCACGCAGCCCAGCGCGTTCAGCCGCGACCCAGGTCCATGCCGTTTCGCGCTGCAGGAATGCCGCAAAGCCATTGGGCGTTGCTTCCACGGCGCTCCCCATCAGGCTTCCCAACCTTCCATCTGTCGCCGCACACCTGCATCGGCGACGGCGGCGGACGCGGCTTCGCCAAGTGCCTTCGCCACATCATCCGGCAAGCCAGTTGGCGCAACGATTCCGACAAAGACAGCGGCCTGAAAGCCTGCGACGCCGGCTTCAGTTGTGGTTGGTGTGGAACGGTGCACGGCAATCACCATCGGGGAGCGCACGAATAACCCAATCGGCGCGTAATCACCGATGGGATCATAGCCAAGCTTATTCTGAACTGTCGGATTGATGGTCAAAGGCCCATTTGGCCCGAGGAGAATGGTGTAACCATCCGGACGCAACCGCGCGACTTGCTGTGCAGCGACACGCCCGCCCGCACCAGTACGATTTTCCACAACCACCGGCGGACCGAGCTTCGTCGACATGATTGGCGCACAGGCGCGCGCTGTCATGTCAGAATTACCGCCGGGCGCGAAGGGAACAATAAGGCGGATCGGGCGTGTCGGCCACGCTTGCGCTTGAGCCGTCAGAATAAAGGCAGCGCCGACTGCAGCGCCCACCAATCCATGAAACATCAGGCGGCGTGTGATTTTTTGTGCATAGCGTCGATCCTTTCTTCCGGCTAGGCTGCAACTGAGGCATTGTTTTGAAGGACAATTTAAGGAGCTTGGTCACCACATTTGACGAAAGTCAAATAGGCTGAATTAGCCACCCACATGGGCAGTGTATCGGCGGGGTAGAGATTCCATTTGCAACAATATGGCACAGCGCGCCGCTCAATTGCGCATCGCAATCGAATTCAATTATTGTGCGTATTCCGGTGGTGGCGCATGAAATTCGGCGCACCGATCGGACTTGGCAATTCGTTATCATCAGTGATCCGCATAGGAGAGCGCCGGGCAGGATCCGCGATAGGCAACGCAGCAAGCAAGCTCTGCGTGTAGGGGTACCTCATACATAGTCGCCCACATCCGCGATCATTTTTTTGAGTAGCCCGAGCTCGAGCACCCGTTCGGCAACAACCTCCTTCAGTGCGCGGGCTTCCTGGCGGAGCGCATTGAGCTTGTCGCTGGTGACAGCACGGGCGTTATCCCCGGCCAGGCAGCATCTACCGGCTTCAACGAACTCCTTCGACCAAGCGTAGTGAAAGCTCTCGGCATTGGCCTCGCGGTGGCATAGGGCTGTGATGCCTCCCTCGCCGCGGAGCCCTCCCAGGACGATGCGGATCTTGCTCTCGGCGGACTAATGCTCGCGCGTGGCGCGGGGAATATCGCGGACCAGTTTTTCGCCTGGCACCCGCGTGGGTGGGACGTAGGATTTCTGGCTCCTCTTCACTCTCCTTGAGGTTATGATGAGCCAGACACTCCCCATTACTCACATCGCCAATTTGGTAACTTATGCGCTGACGACGGACGGGCTAGGTCACCGCGTAAGCAGACCGAATACGCCCGCGCCAGGTCAGGGCACGTAAAAGGCTACGAGCATGAAGCCTGGAAAAGCGGCCAAAAAGGAGGTTCCTGGATATCCCAGACATATAAAAAATGTATATTATAGAGCGGGTTAGATTGGTTATTGCGGAATCGTCCGGAGATTTCATTAAAGGGCCGTCTCGTAACCGCTTGACCGAAGAAATTCTTAGAGCAATATTCTCTTTCATATGAATATCGGAATGACCTTCTTGCGTAATGACAACGTACTATATAGAGCTGCTTATGTTGGCCCTCTGAATCGCTCTATTGTCTCTGCAAAATGCCCGAATCGCTAGCGCAGAATAGACAATCTTTTTGAGGAGACTATCGATGAATGTGGTTGCTGGACCGCCAAAATCCAAGCTGCGGCTTGCGGTTGTCAGCACCTATGATGATTTATGCGGCATTGCTGGCTATACGCGCGCGCTGGTTCAGCAACTTCAACCTTTTATGGATGTAGAGGTATTTGATCTCGATCAGTTTCTCCTCCGCAGTAGTCATCGACGCATTCAGCGTTTGGGGGATGAGTATATTGCTGATATGGCACTGCGCTTGGCTGAATTTGATGCGGTGAATATTCAGCTTGAATTTGGGACCTTGGGTATCACCACATCGCAAATTTTGCGCCGAATGCGCATGCTTGCGGCGGGCGCGCCGGCGTTGTCTGTTACCTTTCACACCGTCCTGGATTTGGAAGGATTTGATTGGCCCGCCATGGGGGCGGCCTTGTCATCTTTCAGACCAGACCGCGCCCTTGGCTTATTCAGAGCAAGCATGAGACGCACCCAACTTACACGCGGCATGCACCGCATCTTCAGACGCACCAGGGGCACAAAGCCGATCGGCTTCATATTTCACGGCAAGCGTGAAGCGCGGCTAATGCGTGATCTGCACCGCCATCGCAATGTTGTGTGGCATCCGCTGTCGTTTATTTCCGGCGCCGACGCCAGAGAAATTCGCGCAACCACCAACCGTGCTGATTTCGCGCAGCTTTCACATCTTTCTACGGATTCGGTATTTGTTGGCGTGTTTGGTTTCATTTCCGAATATAAGGGCCTGGACACGGCGATTAAGGCGCTCCGGCTTTTGCCGGAAAATCATCATCTTCTTGTCTTTGGGGGTGTTCACCCACAAACGATCCGTCGGCAGCAACCGATCAACCCCTATCTTGAAACCTTGCTGGCCGAAGGGCGCATCGGGAAATCAGTGGCGGATATACTGGCCGCCATGCCGAAGAATGAATTTCAGGTTGCTGACGGGGCCGCCAATCTTCTTGTCGCCCCCCCGCACGACCTGACACGGCGCATCCATTTTATGGGCGCGCTTCCCGATTCCGAATTCGCGCGGGCGCTTGCCATATGCGATGTAGTGGCCATGCCTTACCGCGAAGTGGGGCAGACCAGCAGCGGCGCCCTGGCCATGGCCATTGATCTGGGGTGCCGTGTTATCGCTTCACGCACCCGGAATTTCTTACAGTTAGGGCGCGCCATGCCGGGGCGGATGGAATTCTTCGATATTGGCAATTTCTCTGAACTTGCGCAACGGATCCTGACGCCTGGTCCACGCGTGCTGGATATTTCGGACTTGCCATACAACACACAGACGAACGCGGGTCTGTATCTTGATTTGCATGAGGCGCTAGTACAGCGAGAGCAACCACATGAGGTAGCGTCGCCTATACTCCAAGGCAGGGCTGTGCTGGGGAGGCTTTCTGCATGAACTTGGTGCGGGCATCATCGCGTATTTCCAAGATTCTGCGGAATAAAAATTTGATAGTCTGTGTTGATCGTGTGCTTCGCAGATTTATGCTGCAATTTCACACAGCATGACCAGCAGCCTTAAACCGAAGGAAGCAACCAAGATGGCCGAACTAACTAACACACGGCGAGTGATACCCCTTCTCCCAGGCGAGCTATTGGTGGAGGCGAGTTGGGGAGGCTTCATGGTGGTGCCCACCTTCAACCTTGACGTTGCCATTGGTGTGGTACGCGATGGTGTCATCGAACCTTGGACAACACGCTTGGTACAAGACCTGCTCCGTCCGGGCGATATCTACCTTAATGCAGGAGCAAACTTTGGCTATTACGTTTGCTTAGCAGGCCGCCTCGTTGGCTCAGAGGGCAGGGTCATTGGCGTGGAGCCAAACCCGTATATCTTGCCGTTCCTCATGAAGTCTCTCTTCTGGAACGGTACCATCAACCATTCAGAAGTGTTTGCGCGCGCGCTCTCGGCGGAGATAGGCGAGGTAGTCTCCTTCGGGTTCGACCCGCAGTACCTTGGCGGCGGAAACATGTTCGGTTCGTCCAGGCCAGCGCCTGCTACGGGGATGTTGGCCAAAGCTCTCGAAACCGCTTTTTGGTCGGCGGATACTGTTTCGCAACTATTGGATGCAGAAGGAAAGTGGATAAGGGGTAAGGGGACAATACTTCCCTTTATGGCAACGACTACCACGATAGATAATCTTGTGCGTCACCTAGATCTCCCGCGCGTTGATCT
>CAMCEP010000279.1 GCA_945873675.1 Asaia bogorensis | reverse complement strand
CCATCGGCCTTGGCCCCCGCATCCTGCGGGCGGAAACGGCGGCGGTTGCGGGGCTTTCGGTCCTCGCCGCCCTGGCGGGTGACTGGTCCTGATTATGTTACGCGTCGTCCCGGCGGCGCCCCTGGAAGGTTTTGATGTCCAATCCCGGTGAGTCCGATCCCACGCCCATCACCTCCACCCGCCAAATGGCGGAATGGTTCGCCGCCGGCTGCAAGCCCAAATCCGCTTGGCGTATCGGCACCGAGCATGAAAAATTCGGCTTCCGCCTGACGGATTACACGCCGCCGCCCTACGAACCACAGGGCATCCGCGCCATGCTGGAAGGGCTGATGGCGAAGGGCTGGGAGCCCATTCTCGATCGCGGCAACCCAATTGGCCTGAAACGCGGTGCCGCTTCCGTGAGCCTGGAACCTGGCGGCCAGTTTGAGCTTTCCGGCGCGCCCTTGGCGAATATGCATGAAGTCGCCGCCGAGCTTTTCGACCATTTGGATGAGGTGCGCGAAGTCGCCGCCCCCTTGGGCCTGGGCTTTGCGCCGATTGGCTTTCATCCGCTGGCCAAGCGCGAAGACATGCCCTGGATGCCCAAGGGCCGCTACGCGATCATGCGCCAATATATGCCGCGTGTCGGCGCCATGGGCCTTGATATGATGCTGCGCACCTGCACGGTGCAGGTGAACCTCGATTTCGGCGATGAAGCGGACATGGTGGAAAAGCTCCGCGTCTCCCTCGCGCTGCAACCGCTCGCGACCGCGCTATTCGCCAATTCACCGATTTCTGAAGGCAAGAAGAACGGCTACCGGAGCCTGCGCGCCCGGGTCTGGACAGATACTGACCCGGACCGCACCGGCATCCCCGCCGTTGTGTTTGAAGATGGCTTCGGCTTTGAACGCTTTGCCGAATGGGTGCTGGATGTGCCCATGTATTTCATCATGCGCGATGGCCAATGGCTGGATGCGGCGGGGCAGAGCTTCCGTGCCTTCTTGAATGGAAAGGCAGAAAAACTCGCCGCCCAATCCGCCACCATGGGCGATTGGGCAGATCATGTGACGACCGTTTTCACCGATGTGCGGTTGAAGCGCTTTCTGGAAATGCGCGGCGCGGATGCGGGCGCGCCTTCCATGCTGAATGCGCTGCCGGCCTTTTGGGTGGGCTTGATCTATGATGATGCCGCGCAAAAGGCAGCGCGCGCGCTGACGCGGGGATGGAGCCTGGCTGAAATCCGCGCGCTGCGCGAAGCCGTGCCGCAACAGGGCCTGACCGCAACCATTCAGGGCCGGAGCTTGCGCGATGTTGGCCGCGATGTTTTGGCGATTGCGCGTGATGGGCTGAACGCCCGCGGGCTGGATGAAGCGCTATTTCTTGACCCGCTTGATGCAATTTTAGCCAGTGGAGAAACGCAAGCAGATCGTTGGCTTCAACGATTTGATAAGATTTGGCATGGCGATGCACGGATGATGCTACGGGAAGCGGCGATTTAGCTAAAATTTGTGCAATCAAAGCGGCGCGTCACAAAACTGAAACTTTTTTTTCATCCCCTTTAGCGATGATGTCCCCAGTTTTTGCTGGAGGATTATCCATGGCTGTTGTCGCGCGTCGTTTTTCGGGGTTGCGCCCCCGCTTGCTCATGCTGGGTCTTTTGCCGGCTATTTTCGCTGGCCTGCTGGCGGCTACCGGCGCCTTCTGGGCGGTGAAAAATGACCACCAGGCGCAGATGCAACATGCTTTGACCCGCGCCATTGGCCTTGCGGAGCGTGATTTGCAGGATGCTGCGCAACGCATGGCGGGCTACACGGCCGGCTTCGCGCGCCGCCCTGATCTGATAGCGGCCCTGGGTGCCGGGGATGCGGCGCAACTCAGAGAAATCCTGGTACCAAGCTTTGCCGCGATGCGCGCCGTTGACCCCACGGTTTCCGTGCTGGAAGTCACCAATACAAGCGGGCGTGTCATCATGCGCGGGCATGATCCCAACCGCGTGGGCGATGATAAATCTCGCCTGCCGGATGTGGCTGCTGCGCTCAAGGGGAATGGCATGCTGGGCAGTGAGGTTTCGCCCTCCTCCGGCCAATTCGCGACCGGCGCGGCGCTGCCGGTGACGGATCAAGCCGGCCAGATCATCGGCACGCTGAAAGTCGCAACGCGCCTGACGCCCGCTGTGGTCGCGGAACTCGGCAAGGTGGTGGGCGGTGAAGCGGCGCTGTTTGGCGCGGGCCGGCTGGTGACATCAACCGTTGAAGGGCTGACCATTGAAGCCCTGCCCGAAGCCTTGGTGGCGGCGCAGCGTGAAGGTCAGGCGATGACCGGCTTGGAGCTTGTCCTGCCTGGCCGTGGCGCGCATGTGATGGCCGTACAGCCGCTTCGGGATTTGAGCGGCAATGCCTCTGCCGCCATGATGATTGCCCTGCCGCGCGCCTCTTTTGATGCGGCGATGGATAAGGTGCTGTCCATTATCGGCTTTGCCGCGCTTGCGGTGCTTGGCATCACCATTCCGGCAGCGCTGTTTGCGGCGCGGCGCATCGCCAATCCGCTGAGTGACATGGCGGGCGCCATGGGCCGTTTGGCCAAGGGTGACACCGCGCTGGAAATCCCAGGCCGTGGCCGCAGTGATGAGGTGGGCAGCATGGCCGAAGCGCTGGAGAAATTCCGCGAACAGGCCGAAGCCAATGCTGCCTTTGAAGCCACCGCCGCCATTGAACGCGCAGCGCGGGATCGGCGCCAGGCCATGGTGGAAAGCCTGACGCAGGAATTTGGTGGCTCGGTTGCGTCCATCATGGATCGGCTACGCGATTCTGCCGGTGGTATGCGTGATGCTTCAGTCTCCATGGCATCCGCCACGGAACAGACGCGCAATCGCGTGGCCGATACGGCGGAAGGGGCGCAGCAGAATTCCAGCAATCTTGCCGCTGTTGCCGCCGCGACCGAGGAAATGACTGCGTCAGTCACCGAAATCTCTCGCCAAGTGGCAGAAGCGGCACGCGCGGCGCAGGATGCGGTGGAACGTGCCAATAGCACGGGCGCCACCGTGCGCGGGCTTGCCGAATCGGCCGATCAGATCGGCGATGTGGTGCGGCTGATCACGGACATCGCCGGCCAGACCAACCTGTTGGCGCTGAATGCCACGATTGAAGCGGCGCGTGCTGGCGATGCCGGCAAGGGCTTCGCAGTGGTCGCATCCGAAGTGAAGATGCTCGCATCACAAACAGCGCGCGCGACGGAACAGATCAGCACGCAGATCAGCGCCATTCAGGCGGCCACCGGTGATGCGGTGGGCGCCGTGCAGGAAGTGGCCAATGCCATTCAGCGCGTGAATGGCGTGGCCGGCGCAATTGCTGCCGCAGTTGAAGAACAGGATGCGGTGACGCGCGATATCTCGGCCAGCGTGCAATCTGTCGCCAGGCAGAATGACGAAGCCGCACGCGCCATGCGCGAAGTTTCCGATGTGGCCGAAGGGGCGCGCGCGTCCAGCGGTACGGTGAAAGTGGCGGCCGAGACGGTTGCCGATGTCACGGGCCGGCTTGGTGAACAGGTGGATGGCTTCCTGACTGGCATGCGCACCGATTGGGAAAGGGTGAATGGCGCCGGCACGCCCATGCTGATCGCCGCCAAGGGAGGCAATGCCCAGGAAGCAGGGCTTATTGAAATCGCGCGTGATGGCGCGAGCCTGAAGAGTGATGGTGCCTTCAAGCCCGGCATGATGGTGGAACTGGCCCTGCCCGGCGCTGGCGCGGCCCTGCCGGCGCGTGTGGTGCTGGCGGAAAGCGGGCGCATCGGCCTTGCCTTCGCGCAAAACGCCGAAAACATCGCGGCGGTGGATCGGCTGATTGCCGCGGTGCAGGCGGCGATGCAGGCTGCTGGGCAAGGGGTGAAGCGCGCGGCCTGAGTGGGCGATTGGGTTTTGGTGTGATCCTTCAAAACGGATCACACCAAACCCTATCAGGCGCTTCTGTGAAGCCCCGCCAGCACCAGCAATTTCCGCATAACGCTCGGCAGGGCATGCGCCGCTTCCTCGGGCGTCAGCCATTCGCCCTCAGGCCGTTTGGCGCGCCTTGGCAGCCGCGCATGATAAAGCCGCATCGTCAGCGCGAAATGGGTGAAGACAT
>CAMCEP010000278.1 GCA_945873675.1 Asaia bogorensis | reverse complement strand
TGTTCATCCAGCCCGATCCTTCGCCCTTTGGGCTTGATCGTGGCGCGGCGGAGCATGTGCGCGCCTCGGCAGTATTGGTTGCGGTCTGGATATTGGTATTTGGCTGGCCAGTATTGATCGCTTTGCCTGATCCCAAGGGCGTGCGGCCCAAGCTCGGCGATGCAGTCGCGGCCGGCTTACATGAAATGGGCAATCTGTTGCGTGGTCTGCCGCGCCGCCCGGCCATGGCGCGGTTTCTGATTGCGCGGCTGTTTTACACCGATGGGCTGAACACGCTTTTTGCCTTTGGCGCGATTTATGCCGCCGGCGTGCATGGCATGACCATTCAGGAAATTCTGTATTTTGGCATTGCCATGAATGTCACGGCGGGGTTGGGCGCGGCTGGCTTTGGGCTGATCGAGGATCGGCTCGGCGCCAAGCCCACGGTGATGATCGCACTAGGCGCCATGATTGTGCTGGGTAGTTTTCTGCTGCTCAGCAATGACAAGACGATGTTCTGGATCCTGGCCATGGCGCTTGGGCTTTTCATGGGCCCGGCCCAGGCGGCATCGCGCACGCTGATGGCCCATATGGCCCCGCCCGATGAGGTGACGGCGCATTTCGGTCTTTTCGCGCTTTCCGGGCGCGCCACCGGGTTTCTTGGTCCCGCAGCAGTGGCCATGGTAACGGCGATGAGCGGCAGTCAGACCTGGGGCCTTGCGACCGTTCTGGGCTTTCTGGTGCTTGGTGCCATCATCCTGATGCCCTTGCGCGTGGTCCGCCATGGCTAAAGGCCAACCGCTTCTGCCATAGTCCCGCCGCGGAGGCATGAAACGGTCCAATAATGGCAGAGAATAGATCTGAGGCCGCCTGGGCGGCGCTGATGGCTTTGGCGGCACGGCCGGATGTTGCGGCCATTCGCCCGCTTTTCGCCGCTGATCCTGATCGCTTCGCGCGGTTTTCGCGCCAGGCCGGCGATATCCTGCTCGATTTCTCCAAAACCGCGCTTTCGGATGAAGTGCTGAAGGCGCTGCTTGCATTGGCCGAGGCGCGCGATGTCGCGGGCTTTCGCACACGGCTTTTCGCGGGTGCGTCGGTGAATGAAACCGAAGGCCGTGCCGCGCTGCATGTGGCGCTACGTGCCACGCCCGAAGATCAGTTCTGCGCGGGCACTGAGAATATCATGCCCGAAATCCTTTCGGTGCGCGCGCGCATGGAGGCCTTCACCCGCGCCGTGCATGAAGGGCGCATCCTTACCGCAAGCGGGCAGCGCTTCACCGATGTGCTCAATATCGGCATTGGCGGATCTGATCTGGGCCCGGCCATGGTGGGGCGTGCCTTATGGACACCAGGAGCACCGCTGCGCGGGCATTATCTTGCAAATGTGGATGGCCATGCCTGGGCAGAAATGCAGGCGAAGCTCGATCCCGCGCGCACGCTGGTGTTGGTTGCCTCCAAAACCTTCACCACGCAGGAAACCATGGCGAATGCCGCCTTGGCGCGCGATTGGCTGCGCGCTGCCCTGGGTGAGGCCGGCGCTTCGCAGCATATGGCGGCGCTTTCCACCAATCTCGCCGCGACCGGCGCCTTTGGCATCAAGCCTGAGCGTGTCTTTGGTTTTCGCGATTGGGTGGGCGGGCGGTATTCGCTTTGGAGTGCGATTGGGCTTTCACTCGCGCTGACGCTTGGCTGGGATGCCTTCGCGCGCTTGCTCGCCGGCGCGCGCATCATGGATCAACATTTCCAAGGCGCACCACTTGCGCAAAACCTGCCAGTCCTGCTCGCACTGGTGGAAGTGTGGCATGTGAATGGGCTTGGATATCCAAGCCGCGCGGTGCTGGCTTATGATGAGCGCCTCGCGCGCTTGCCCGCGCATTTGCAGCAATTGGAAATGGAAAGTCTCGGCAAGCGTGTGGCACTTTCAGGCGCGCCTTTGCACCGCGCTTCCGGCCCCGTGGTGTTTGGCGAACCTGGCACCAATGCACAGCATTCCTTCATGCAATTACTGCATCAGGGCACCACACCCGTGCCGGTGGATTTCATTTTGGTGGCGCGGCCGGATCATGCGCATGCCGATAGCCACCGCAAGCTGCTCGCCAATGGTCTGGCGCAGGCGGAAGCGCTGCTGACGGGCAAGGATGAAGCTGCGGTCACCGCTGAAATGCGCGCCGCCGGCGTGGCCGAAGCCGAGATTGCCCGCCTATTGCCGCATCGCGTTTTCCCTGGTGATCGGCCAAGTGTGACCATGCTGCTGCCGCGGCTTGATGCCTTTACCCTTGGCCAATTGGTGGCCTTGTATGAACACAAGGTCGCGGTGCTCGGTGCGCTTTGGGGGATCAATCCCTTTGATCAATGGGGGGTGGAGCTTGGCAAACAATTGGCCAGCGCCATCCTGCCGGAACTTAGCGCCGGCGCCGCGCAAAAGCCGCATGATGGGTCAACCGCCGGGCTGATCAGCAAGCTCTCGGCACTATGGCCGGAAGGCCGAGCATGACCGCGGCTTATATCCAAGCGCTGGCCCAGGATGGCACGCATCGCTTCAGCAAGCAGTCAACGCAAAGCCTGAAGCTGCTCGCCGGGCTCGGCGTGGAAGGTGATGCGCATGCCGGTGTCACGGTGAAACATCGCTCCCGCGTCGCGCGTGACCCGATGCAGCCCAATCTACGCCAGCTTCATTTGCTGCACGCCGAAATCTTCGAAGAACTCGCGCCACATGGCTTCGCTCTCAAGCCCGGCGATATCGGGGAGAATGTGACCACGCGCGGCATTGACCTGCTGGGCCTTGGCACTGGCACGCGGCTTTGCTTGGGGACAGAGGCGATTGTGGAAATCACGGGGCTCCGCAATCCCTGCACCCAGCTTGATCATTTCCAGCCGGGGCTGATGGCGGCGATGCTCGGGCGCGATGAAGCGGGCGGGCTGATCCGCAAATCCGGCGTCATGGCCATAGTGCTGCAAGGCGGCGTGCTGCGCGCGGGTGATCCCATCATCATCCTGCCCCCTGCAGGGCCACATCGCCCCTTGCAGCCGGTGTGACATGGCCGCCCAAAAAAGTGATGCGCCCCGGCGGTAAGGCCAGGGCGCATCGGCGGAGACAGGCCGGGGTCGTTTTGGGGGCAGGTCAGGCGCTGTTCCGATACGCAATATCTTGGTGCGCGAATATTGCTGGCAAAAGGCGTGGGGCATGGCAAAGTGAAACGAACAGCAACAGGCACGGCGCCAGATACACTTCGCAACATGGGCTGATGAATGACCCGCCGGAAATACTAATGTAACAGGGCATGGAAAACGCACCGCATATCCTGATTGTTGATGATGATCGCGAAATCCGCGACCTTCTCTCGCGCTTCCTGGAAAAACAGGGATTGCGTGTGAGTTCTGCGCGCGATGCGCGCGAAGCCCGCCGGCTTTGGCCGCTCGGGCGCTATCATCTTGTGGTGCTCGACCTCATGATGCCGGGCGAACCTGGGCTTGATTTCGCACGATGGCTGCGCACGCAATCCGATGTGCCAATCGTGATCCTGACCGCGATGGGGGAAGAAACGGACCGCATCGTGGGGCTTGAACTCGGCGCCGATGATTACCTGGCAAAGCCCTTTAACCCGCGTGAATTGCTGGCGCGCATTCGCGCCGTGCTGCGCCGTGCGTCTGGCGATGGCGCCGCCGCCAAGGAACCGCCGGCCAAGGTGATCAGCTTTTCCGGCTGGACTTTGGAGCCTTCGCGCCGGCGCCTGCTCAATCCCGATGGGGTAGAAGTGCCTTTGACCGGCGGCGAATATGAATTGCTGTTGGTGCTGCTTGACCGGCCCAATCGTGTGCTGACGCGCGATATGCTGATGGATTTGCTGCGCGGGCGGCAGGCCGGGCCTTATGATCGCGCCATTGATGTCGCGGTATCACGCCTGCGCCGCCGTCTGGAAGATGATGGCCGCAACCCTGCCTTGATCAAGACCGTGCGCGGCGGCGGCTACGTGCTGGCAACCACGGTGGATCGTGGCTGAAGCCGCCCCTGTTGCCGCACCACCACGGCGACGCTGGTGGCCTGGCAGCCTTGGTGGCCGCACTGCCGTTGCGCTGATTGTAGCACTCATGTTGGTGCAAGCGGCGGGTCTGACCATTC
>CAMCEP010000277.1 GCA_945873675.1 Asaia bogorensis | reverse complement strand
GCCCTGGCCGTGGCTATGAGAACCGGTCAACACCGTCACGCTGCCGGTTGGGTGCACGCGGATGGTGCCCACTTCATAAAGCCCCGCGCGGGCGCCAAGGCTGCCGACCACGGCGGAAGGCGCAATACCACAGGCTTCCACATAGGTGGAACAGCCAATACCGCGCAGCTTGCCACGCTTTGCAGCTTCCGCGCGACGTGCCGGGAAGCCGGCCCAATCCGAAGAAGCCAAAGCCTGTTCCAGGGTCGCGTGATAATTGCCGCTGTCATATTGCAGCGCAACCGGCGTCTGATACGGGAATTGATCAGGCTGGATGAAGTTACGCCGACGGAGTTCCACCCTATCAATGCCGGTTTGCTTGGCCGCCACATCCATCAGGCGTTCCAGCAGGAAGGTCGCTTCCGGGCGGCCCGCACCGCGATAGGCATCCACCGGCACGGTATTGGTGAAAACGGCCTTCACTTCGCAATAGATCACGGGCGTGGTGTACACGCCGGACAGCAGCGTGGCGTAAAGATAGGTCGGTACACAAGGTGCAAAGGTTGAGAGATAGGCACCCATATTGGCCTGGGTTGCAACGCGCAGGCCCAGGATCTTGCCATTTGCGTCCAGCGCCAATTCCGTGTGGCTGACATGGTCGCGCCCATGGGCATCCGACATGAAACTTTCGGTACGATCCGCAGTCCAGCGCACCGGGCGACCAAGCTTTCCAGCGGACCAGGTGACGATGGCTTCTTCCGCATAGTGATAAATCTTGCTGCCAAACCCACCGCCGACATCGGGTGCAATCACGCGCAGCTTCGATTCCGGCAAATGCAGCACATGCGCGCCCATCAGCAGGCGAATGACATGCGGGTTCTGGCTGGTGGTGGTGAGCGTGTAATCGCCCGAGCTGCGATCAAACTCGCCAACTGCTGAACGGGGTTCCATGGCATTCGGGATCAGGCGGTTATTCACCAGGTCGAACTTGACCACATGCGCCGCACCAGCGAAGGCGGCATCCACCAACGCCTTGTCGCCGATATGCCAATCATAGCAGAGATTGCCAGCGACACCGTCATGAATGGCGGCGGCACCGGGCTTTAACGCCGCAGCCATGGTGGCAGCGGCAGGCAGCACTTCATAATCAACAATGATGGCTTCAGCAGCATCGCGCGCCTGCTGGCGTGTGGCGGCGATGGCAACTGCCACCTGGTCGCCCACATGGCGCACCTTTTCCTGCGCGAGCACGGGATGCGGCGGTTCGGCCATGGGCGAACCATCCTTATTGTGGATCTGCCAGCCGCAAGGCAGGCCGCCCACTCCATCCTCCGCCATATCGGCGCCGGTATAGATTTTCACCACACCGGGCATGGAAGCCGCAGCGGCGCTATCTATCGATTTGATGCGGGCATGGGCATACGGGCTGCGCAGGATCCAGGCATGCAACTGGCCTGGCTTATCCGCATCATCCGTGTAAGCGCCACGACCCTGAAGGAAGCGGAAATCTTCCTTGCGGCGGACGCTGGCGCCGATGCCCTCAAACGGTGTTACCACGTTCATTTTCATCGCCTCCCATTAGGTTGATTATTTTTTGCCGCCTTTGGCAACCACGAAGGCGGAGCAGCGCCTGATCCGCGAAGGTGGAATCACCGGAGCGGTGAATCAGTCGCTCAAAGCAAGAGATAGCGGGATACGTAATACGGATCACGCTATACCCCTGCCCTTTTAGTCAGCGGCGCGCGCCATTTCCTGGCGCTTGCCCTGCATCACTTCTGCCGCGGCTGCGATTGCCTTGACGATATTGTGATAGCCGGTGCAGCGGCACAAATTGCCTTCAAGCCCTTCGCGGATTTGCTGTTCCGTGATGCCGTTCGGGTGTTTGTTCACCAGGTCAATCGCGCTCATGACCATGCCAGGCGTGCAGAAGCCGCATTGCAGGGCATGGTATTCGCGGAAGGCTTCCTGCATCACATGCAGCGTCCCATCGGCGGCGGCGAGACCTTCAATGGTGCTTACATTGGCGCCCTGGCACATCACGGCGAGCGTCGTGCAGGATTTCACGCTTTCGCCATTCACATGCACCACGCAGGCGCCGCATTGGCTGGTATCGCAGCCGACATGCGTCCCGGTCATGCGGAATTTTTCGCGCAGCAATTCCACCAGAAGCGTACGACCTTCAACTTCGGCCGTATGGGTTTGACCATTCACGGTCATTGTCACCTGCGGCATAGCGCGTCTCCCAATCATGTTCTGCCCAGACTTGTGCGCCTGGGGCGTTTCAACCTTAAGCCTCACCCCTAAGATGGGGCTTCGTCAAGCTTTTCAATGTGAAATCTTGCCCGCAGAAAGCACCCTGCGGCAAGCCAGCGCCTTCCTGTTTAGTGCTTGGCGACCAGCGCCGCGCCCTTGGCCCCGGCCAGCGGGTTTTCTGCCGCCGGGCGGTCATGCAAATGGCAGGCGGACCAATGCCCAGGCTCCGTCTGGCGAAGCGCTGGTTCATCCACCCGGCAGCGGTCAAAGGCATAGGGGCAGCGCGTGTGGAAGCGGCAGCCCTTAGGCGGGTTGATCGGGCTTGGCACATCCCCCTTCAGGATGACGCGTTCCCGCTGCGCACCGGGCTCAGGCAAGGGTACGGCGGAAAGCAGCGCTTCCGTGTAGGGATGCTTGGGGGCGGCAAATAATTCGCGCTTCGGCGCCACTTCCACGATCTTGCCCAGATACATGACCGCAACGCGATGCGTCATGTGTTCCACAATCGCCAAATCATGGCTGATGAACAGCAGCGCGAGGCCGAGTTCCTTCTGCAAATCCTGCAGCAGGTTCACGATCTGCGCCTTCACGGACACATCCAGCGCGGAGACCGCCTCATCGCAAATGATCAAATCGGGTTCGGCGGCCAAAGCGCGGGCAATGCCGATGCGCTGGCGCTGCCCGCCCGAGAATTCATGCGGCCGGCGCCCCACGGCATCACGCGGCAGGCGCACGCGGTCCATCAGATCGCCAACACGCTTTTCAAGATCCGCGCTATCCTTGGCCAGGCCGAAATTACGGATGGGCTCCGCCAGGATATCCCGCACCCGCATGCGCGGGTTGAGCGAGGAATAGGGGTCCTGAAACACCACCTGCATGCGCCGACGCAACGGGCGAAGTGTGCTTGCCGGCATGTTATCAATGCGGGTGCCATCAAGCGTCACCTGGCCGCCGGTGATGTCAAAAAGGCGCAGAATGGCCTTGCCGACGGTGGATTTACCACAGCCGGATTCACCCACCAGCGACAGGGTTTCCCCCTTGGCGATTGAAAAGGAAATGCCATCCACGGCATAGACCTGGCCGGTGACGCCGCCCAGGAAGCCGGCGCGGACGGGGAAGTGTTTCTTGAGGCCATGGACCTCGAGCAGAGGCGTGCTCATGCCGCGACGGCCTCCTTCACGGCATAATGACAGGCAACGATATGACCAGGCGCTTTTTCTTCAAGCCCCGGTGAGACGCTTCGGCAAAGATCAGTGGCATAGGTGCAGCGGCTGGCAAAGACGCAGCCTTGCAGCTTTTGCTTCAGGCTTGGCACCAGGCCCGGAATTTCCTGCAAGCGGGTTTCCGTACCGTCAAGCGATGACCCAAGCTTCGGCACAGAACCAAGCAAGCCCTGGGTATAGGGATGGCGCGGGGTGCGGAACAAAGGCCCAACCTTGGCTTCTTCCACCTTGCGCCCGGCATACATGACCACCACGCGCTCCGCCACTTCCGCCACCACGCCAAGATCATGCGTGATCAGCACAATGGCGGCACCGACGCGGTGCTTCAGGTCACGCATCAGGTCCAAAATCTGCGCCTGGATGGTCACATCCAAGGCCGTGGTGGGTTCATCGGCGATCAGCAGCTTTGGGTTGCAGGCCAGCGCAATGGCAATCATCACGCGCTGGCGCATGCCGCCTGAAAGCTGGTGCGGGTATTCCTTCACGCGGCGTTCCGGTTCCGGAATGCCGACCAGCTTCAGCATATCAACCGCGCGGTCTTCCGCCTGACGCGCTGACATGCCTTGGTGAAGGCGTAGCGTTTCCCCAATCTGCCGCCCCACAGTCAGCACCGGGTTCAACGATGTCATGGGTTCCTGGAAGATCATG
>CAMCEP010000276.1 GCA_945873675.1 Asaia bogorensis | reverse complement strand
TAGTGTTCCATGATGGCGCCCAGCACTTGCGGGCGCAGCGTCTGCCACTCTGTGTCAAGCGTCTTGGTCACGGTCACGAAATCCGAGCCAAAAAAGACCCGCGCGACCTCGCCAAGGCCAAAAAGCCGCTCAGCCAGCGGGGAGCGGCCTGCGGCTTCCTCGACGCTGGTGAAATCCGCCGTGCCGCGATCGCCCAATACTTCCCGGCCTGGCAGGAATTTCAGCGTGGCGGGGTTCGGGGTGGCTTCGGTTTCGATGAACATGGCTTGGCCCTTTGGATGGGAGGGGGTTTCCGGACCTATGTGGTCCTTTTTCCCCTTAAAGGCAACAGGCGGGGCGTGATCTCAGGTCCCGCAGAAGGTGGCGAGCACGCGTTCTTCGGGCTTGGGCGGGCTGGCGAATGCCGCGTGTTCCGGCTGATCCTCAAAGGGTCGCGCCAAGACTGCCATCAGCGCTTCAAAGGGGCGGAAATCATCACGGTCCTCGGCGGCGCGGATGGCAGCCTCGACCAAATGATTGCGCGGAATGAAGGCAGGGTTGCTGGCACGCATCAAGCGCGCTGGGTCAGCTTCTTGTGCCAACCTTGCGCGCCAACCCTCGGCCCAGGAATCAAACGCTGCCGGGTCGGTAAATTGCGCGCGGGCTGCCCCCGAATCACCTGCCGCCGCATCCGCCAGCGCGCGGAACGTCAGGGTGAAATCAGCACCCTGTTCCGCCATGCGGCGGAGCAAATCCTCGATCAGCGCGGTATCTTCCGGCATGCGCGCCGCAATGCCGATCTTGCGCGCGAAACCGTCGAAATAGGCGGCCTCAAAAGCAGGGGCAAAGGCGCTAAGGGCGGCTTGGGCGATCTCAAGCGCTGCATCTTCCTGTTCTGCCAAAAGCGGCAGCAGCGCTTCCGCAAGCCGCGCCAGATTCCACTGCGCCATGCGTGGCTGATTGGCATAGGCATAGCGCCCGCCGTGATCAATCGAACTCAATACCGTCGCGGGATCATAGGCATCCATGAAGGCGCAGGGGCCGTAATCAATCGTCTCACCGCTGATGGTCATATTGTCGGTATTCATCACGCCATGGATGAAGCCGATATGCAGCCAGGTCGCGATCAGCTTCGCCTGACGCGCAATCACGCCTGACAGCAGCGCGACATAGGGGTTTTCTGCGTGGGCCGCCGCGGGATCATGCCGCGCAATGGCGAAATCCGCGAGTAGCTTCAGCGCTTCCTGATCTTCCTGCGCGGCGAAATACTGAAAGCTGCCGACGCGGATATGGCTGGCCGCCACGCGCGTCAGCACCGCGCCGGGTTGCAATTTTTCGCGCAGCACCGCCTCACCCGTCATCGCCACCGCCAGCGCGCGCGTGGTTGGCACGCCAAGCGCTGCCATGGCTTCGCTGATGATGGCTTCCCGCAGCATGGGCCCCAGCACGGCGCGGCCATCGCCGCCGCGCGAAAACAGCGTGCGCCCGCTGCCCTTTAGATGAATATCGCGCCGCTGCCCGTCACGGCCAATCACCTCACCTATTAGAAGCGCGCGACCATCGCCCAAGCGCGGACTAAAGCCGCCGAATTGATGGCCGGCATAGGCCATGGCGAGGGGCTCGGCACCATCGGGCACCAGATTGCCGGCGAAAATCGCAGCCCCCTCGGCACCAGAAAGCGCTGCCGCATCAAGCCCCAATGCTTCCGCTAAAGGCGCATTGAAAAACACCAGCCGAGGCGCCGCCACGGCAATGGGCGCCTGCCGGATATAAAAACGCGCCGGCAGGCGGGCATAGCTATTGTCAAAGGAAAACCGCGTGCTCATCCCAAACGCGGCATGGGGTTGGCGATGGGCATGGCCATTTTCGTCTTGCCCAGCGCATTCCAGCCCCGATCATATTGCGGCGGCGTGGGCACCGCTTCCGTGCGGCCAAGCTCGGCCGCCGCATGCAGCGGCCAATAGGGGTCGCGCAGCAGCACGCGGGCCAGATAGATCCAATCCGCATGGCCTTCATCCAGAATGGCCTGCGCCTGCTTCGCTTCCGTGATCAGGCCAACCGCGGCGGTGACGATGCCGGCACCTTTTTTCACCGCCGCCGCACCCGGCACCTGATAGCCAGGACCAAGCGGGATTTGCTGGCGCGGGTCATTGCCGCCGGAAGACACATCCATGAAATCCACGCCAATCGCCTTGAAGCGGCGCGAAAGCTCCACGGTTTCTTCGGTGGTCCAGCCACCTTCCACCCAATCCGTATGCGAAACCCGCACGCCCAGCACCGCATCATCGGGCATGGCAGCGCGCATGGCCGCCGCGATTTCCAGCGGCAGGCGCGCACGGCCTTCAAAATCCCCACCCCAACGGTCATTCCGTTTATTGGAAAGCGGGCTCAGGAATTGATGCAGCAAATAACCATGCGCGGCATGCAATTCGATCAGGCGATAGCCAGCCTTGATGGAACGTTTGGTGGCGACCACGAAGGCATCGATCGTGGCGGCAATATCCGCTTCCGTCATGGCACGCGGCGGGATGAAATCGCCAAAGGCATCCCCGGAAGGGCCAAGGGTTTCCCAAGAAGGCTCGGCCGCCCCAGGCAACCAAGCCTGCTTGCGCGATGCCTTGCGCCCGGCATGGGCCAATTGAATAGCCGGCACGGTGCCAAGTGCAGAAAGCGCGGATGCCAATTGCGTGTGGCTTGCCAGATGCGCGTCAGACCAAATGCCGACATCACCGGGGCTGATGCGGCCTTCAGGCACAACGGCGGTGGCTTCGACCATCACCATGCCAGCGCCACCGGAAGCGCGCGCGCCCAGATGCACCAAATGCCATTCGGTTGGAATGCCATCATCATGGCAGGAATACTGGCACATGGGTGCGACGCCGATGCGATTGGAAAAGGTAACGCCGCGCAGCGTCAGGGGGGAAAACAGATCAGTCACGGGCGGGAAGCCTCCGGGTTGGGCAGAGCGGTCCAGGGCGGCAGCCGCCCCAGACGGTTTTCGAATATGGCGAACCATTGCGGCGCGCCAGGGGGGGCGGGCAGCAAAATGCCGCGCCGATCAGTTGGGAAGCGCGCCATGGTCACCGCATCGCGGATATTCCCACCAATGGCTTCAACCATGCCGTGGTGATTGCGGATGACAATATCGCAATGCATGGGCCGAAACCGCCCCTGATCCCCGGCGCGGTCCTGCCAATGGGCCAAGGGCCGGCTGGACCGATCGGCGCAGAGCAAATCGCCAGGTGCCGCGACGCGATCCCTCACCCGATGCGGGATGAAGGGCGCCTGATGCGGAAATTCCCGCGCATCGGCGACCATGCCATCAATGCTGGTGCCATGCGCGGCAGAAGGCCGGAATTCCCGCCCATCAATCCCGGCTGTCTGCATCACAAAGGAAATGAAGGCGGCGGACCAGGCATCCTGCTGCCACAGCGCCCCATGGGATGCGCGGTAGAGTGCCCGGTTGCGGGTGATGATGTCGCGCCCTTCCGGGACTGCCTGCCAATAGGCTTGCAGGCGCGGAAAGCCCGCCAAATCCGATTCCTGAGCCGCGCCGGGCTCCCGATCCGAAACCTGCCGGCCCCATTCCTCCCATTCCGCCACCGCAATGCGCAGCATGCGTTCCCGCGTGAGGGGAGGGTAGGAAAGCGGTGCCTCACTTGGCGCAGGCGGCGGCATGGCGCAGGCGGCGAGTAGCGCCACCAGCAACAAACCCAGGAAAAGCCGCGCCTTTTGCATAAACAGCTTCAAGCCTTGTCCAGGGAAGCAAAAGCCTCACTTGCGATATTCAGCGCCTTCAGCATGAAGGCGAAGCCATTATAGGGCCCGCCCTGGATCAGCGCTTCGGTGATATCACTTCTGCTGGCCCCGATATTGAGCGCGGAGAGAATGAATTTCCGCAGCAAAATATCATGATCAAGCGCGGCAAAGGACGCGACAGCACAAATGGCACGCACCCGCCGATCAAGCCCGGGTCGGTCCCAAATCTCGCCATAGCAATACTGCACCACCAGCGGGTAGATGCTGCCAGTGACGGGATTATCCGGCGCAGCATGACCTTCATTGCGGCGTTCCGCATGCAGTGCGCCTTGCAAATCCCGCCCGCGGCCCATCAGCGCTTCCAGCG
>CAMCEP010000275.1 GCA_945873675.1 Asaia bogorensis | reverse complement strand
TTACCTCCAACGTGAACGGCGCGCCCATATTCACCGCACCCGCAGGCAAAGCGACACCCGCCGCGAAACCGCGTGGCAGGCTTTCACCGGTAGTCGCTGCGGTATCTAAAAGCGTTTCGGCGCGCGCCCGCCCATCCAGACGCAAGGTCTCACCCGCCGCGATTTGCAGGCATTGCCCCGCTTCCACGGAACCCGCCGGCACCAGGCGCGTTGTGCCATCCGCCGCCAGCAGCGCCACCATGCCATCCTGAAGTGCCAGCAATTCCGCCACTGCCTGCCGCGCCTTCTTCCGCGCGGCGCGATCCAGCACGCGGCCCGCGAGCAGAAGTGCCAGCAACGCCGTTGCGCCATCAAACCAAGTATAGGGGCCGTTGCGGAAGGTCTCGACCAGGCTCATGCCGGCCGTCGCCAATACACCAAGCGAGACCGCCATATCCATATTCACGCGCCCCGCGCGCAAAGCCTGGGCCGCGGAACGATAGAAGGGCATGCCCGCGACCAACACCGTCGGCAGGCCAATCAGCGCCGCCAGCCAATGCATGAATTCGCGCGTATGCGCGCCCATATCCTCACCCACCCAGACGGCGATGGAAACAAGCATCACATTCATCGCACCAAAGACAGCAATACCAAGGGCGCGGATCAGCGCGCGGCCTTCGGCATCTTCAGAAGCGTGCAGGCAAGCGGGCGTATAGGGTGCCACGCGAAAGCCGAGGCGCGACAGCAGCGCGATCAATTCATTGCCGCGCGCGGCGGGGCCCTGCCAACGCAGATCAAGCCGGCGTGTGGAGAAGGAAACGCGCGCCTTGATCACATCAGGCTCGGCCGCCAGGGCCTGTTCCACCAACCAGACACAGGCGCCGCAGGTAAGGCCGGAGATCATGAGTTCGAGCGATTTCACGCCATCAGCATCGTCGCGGATCAGTGAAAGCGCATCAAAAGCGGGCGGCGCGGTTTCCGGACGCAACACACCATCCGCAGTTTCGCGCCGGCGATAAAACGCATCCAGCCCAAGGCCACGCACCAGACTGTGCGCGGCCTCACACCCCGTGCAGCAAAAGCGCCCCTGGCCAGGCGCAAGCACCGCGCCGCAATGGGCGCAGGCGGCGGCGCTTTGCGGCGCTTCAGCAATCAAGGGGCGCTTGAGGTCGGTCATGGCAGGATGAAGCGCTTACGCAAGTCAAAAGCTATGCCGGCTTCATCGAAGAAGGTCAGCCGCGCTTCCCACTGCCCGGCACGGAGAGGTTCCAACCGCGCGGCAAAACGCCCATGGCCAGTTGCGTTGAAGCCAAGTGGCACCTCAACGCCTTCCAGCGGGCGCAGCATCACGCCTTCAACGCGGCCATGGAGTGGTTGCCGCACACGATCCTGCATGGCAAGGCGCAGCATGCCGGCATCCAGCGTGATGTCTCCACGCCAGCCCAGCGCGTCCTGCCGCGCAGCTTCTTCCAGCACCTGGTCATAGCCGCGGCCGCGTTCATAAGCGCGCGGCACGGTGACACCGGTGAAGGTTGAAAGCGCAAACCAGACCAGCAGCGCATTCACCGCCACCACCAGCGCCATGCCGCCCACGAAGACCCAGGGGATCCAGCGCCCGCGCTTCGGGTCATAATCGCGCTGCATGGTCATGCTCATGGCTTCGGTCCCAGAAAGACGCTGGCCTGGCTGGTGGCGGGGCGGCCCCCGCCATCCAACAGGCGGAAGGTGATGGGGGTTGCTTCTTGCAGCTTCAAACCAGCGGGGGCGGCGATGAAAACGCGATATTGCGTAATTCCATCCGCGCGGCGGGAAAGCGGGTAGCGTCCTTCACCAGCAGCTTCCACATCCTGCACCGTCAGGCGCAGCCCAGCCGGGGCATCCAGTACCAACGTAAGCGGTGCGTCATCATGGGTTTTGTTCACGATCTTCACCGTATAGGCATTGCGAATGCCGCCATCTGACAAGCGCACGAAAAGCGGTGCGCGGTCGCGCAGCACCGTGACATCCAGCGTGGAGCGCATCAGAAAGGCGCCCAGCATCACCAGCGCCACCACGAAAAGTGCCGCGCCATACATGATGGTGCGCGGGCGGATGAAGCGCGGCACGCGGCGCGCTGCCATGCCCGCCTGTTGGCGTTGCGGCCCAGGCGGCAGCGAAGCAGCAGCCGCTGCGCTGGCCGATAGGTTCTTCAGCGTTTCAAAAGCAACCAACCCCTTGGGGCGGTTGAGTTTGCCCATGACGGAATCACAGGCATCAATACAAAGCCCGCAGCCGATGCATTCAAGCTGCTGCCCATCCCGGATATCAATACCCGTCGGGCAGACATGCACGCAGGCCGCGCAATCCACGCAATCGCCCACACCTTCGGCCTTCGCCTTGCCGCGCGGCTCGCCCCGCCAATCGCGATAGGTCACGACCAGCGAATTTTCATCAAGCATCGCCGCCTGAAAGCGCGGCCAGGGGCACATATAGACGCAGACCTGTTCGCGCGCCCAACCGGCGAGCAGATAGGTAAAGCCGGCAAACAACGCGAAGAAGAAATAGACCATGGCGCCGGCTTCGCCCGTGAAGAATTGCCGCGTGATGGTGGGCGCATCATTGAAATACATGATCCAGGCACCGCCCGTGGCGGCCGCAATCAGCACCCAGGCACTGTGCTTTGCGACCTTCCGCGCCCAATAGGTGCCATTGCGCGGCCCGGCATCCAGCTTCATGCGCGCATTGCGGTCACCTTCGATCCAACGCTCGACAAACATGAAAAGATCGGTCCAGACGGTTTGCGGGCAGGTGAAACCGCACCAGAGCCGGCCAAAAAGTGAAGACACCGCGAATAGCGCAAAGGCACCCAGGATCAGCGCACCAGTCAGGAAATAGATTTCCTGCGGCCAGATCTCTATCCAGAAAAAAAACAGCCGCGCATTGGTCATATCCACCAGCACAGCCTGATCCGGCATGCCCGGGCCGCGATCCCAGCGCAGCCATGGCACAAGGTAGTAAAGCGCCAGGCAGAGGATCAGCACCACCCATTTCACGCTGCGGACCTTACCGAAGACCGCCTTCGGATAGACACGCTGATGATCAGCATAAAGCGAGGGCGCAGCAGCTTCCGCGGCCACGGCCTCAGGCTTCAGCCTATCGGGGGTTTTGATCTCGCCCATGGGAACAGACCGCGCTTTTCCTATTCACCGCCGCCGAGGCTATGCACATAAACCGTCAGCATATTGATGATGGCGGGATCAAGCCGCTTGCCCCAGCTTGGCATGACGCCAGCGCGCGCGTTGGAAATGCTCTGGACGATGGAAGCCTTATCGGCACCATATAGCCAGACCTGATCGCTCAAGCGTGGTGCGCCAAGGTCGCGATTGCCCTCGCCTTTCTCGCCATGGCAAGCAACGCAGTTCTCGGCATAAAGCGCAGCACCACGGGTAGCGGCCGCCTGATCGGTTGCGCGATTGGTGAAGGACTGCACGTGTTCCGCCACATCATTCACCTGCGGGCGTGTCAGAATACCATCCGCCAGAAAACGCGGCATCATGCTTTGGCGCTGATCATCACTTTCATTGGCGCGCACACCATGCGTGATGGTGTGATGGATGGCTTCAAGGCTGCCACCCCAAATCCATTCATCATCGGCAAGAGACGGAAAACCACCCAAAGCCCCCTGCCCGCCTGCACCATGGCAGCTTGCGCAATTATTGGCGAAAGCACCGCGCCCGCCCGCCATGGCAAAGGCGCGCAATTCCGGATCAGCTGCAATCTGCTGCGGCGTTGCGGCGCGCAGGCGCGACATCATCGGCGCCATGCGCGCTTCCGCCTGCTGCACATCCCGCACCACCGCTTCACGCGCGATCCAGCCAGATGTCCCCGTCGCCCCCGGAATGGGCAGCGCCGGATAAATCACCACCCAAACCAGGGCGAAAGCGATGGTCGCGTAGAAGGTCCACAGCCACCATTTCGGCAAAGGCGTATTGAGTTCCTTCAGCCCATCCCATTCATGCCCGGTGGTGTTCTGACCGCTGAGACTATCTTTTTCGATTTTCGTTGGCATCACCGCTACTCCTTACGAACGGGGCTGCGCGCGGTCATCGCGCAGCGGTATATCGGCAAGGGATTCGAAATGCTTGCG
>CAMCEP010000274.1 GCA_945873675.1 Asaia bogorensis | reverse complement strand
GCCATTGGCTTCGCACCAATGCCAGAATTCGCCCTGCAACAAGCCGTGCTTGGCCACTTCCGCATAGCCTGCGCGCAATTCGCGCGGCGGCAGGGTGCTTAGCGTATCCGTATCGGCCAGCACGATCCTAGGCTGATGAAAGGCGCCGGCGAGGTTCTTCCCGGCCTTCAAATTCACCCCGGTCTTGCCGCCAACACTACTATCCACTTGGGCCAACAGGCTTGTCGGGATTTGCACAAAAGGCAGGCCGCGCATGGCAATCGCCGCCGCGAAGCCCGCCAAATCCCCCACCACACCACCGCCAAGCGCAATCACCGCCGTGCGCCGATCCACGCCGGCTGAAAGCAAATCATCCAATAGCCCATGCAGCCGGCTAAAATCCTTGCTTGCTTCGCCGGGGGGCACGGTCAGTTCTGCCGCAATGGCAAAGCCCGCCTCCTGCAAGCCTGCGCGCAAAGCTGGCAGATGCAAAGGCGCCACCGTGGCGTCTGAGATGATCGCGACACGCTTGGCTGGCAGCACCGGCGCCAGCAAGCCGCCGGCATGCGCGAGCAAGCCCTGGCCGACCAGCACTTCATAGGCGCGCTCCCCAAGGCCTACAGGCACGCGTTCGGGCGGGTGATAAGTCTTCAAGGCTTGCTCCAGGCGGCGGGTGGTATTGTCCAGGCTCTCATCATTGCAGGCGAGCATGATGTCGGCCTCGGCATAAAGCGGGTGACGGGCATTCATCAGGCGCTGCAGTACCTCGGCCGGGTCGGCGTTCAGGAACATGGGGCGATGTTCCCGCCCAGCGACACGGCGGATCAGCACCGAAAGCGGGCATTTCAGCCAGATGGAAATGGCACCACTCCCGCGAATCGCAGCCCGCGTGGCGGCATCGGCAAAGGCACCGCCGCCGGTTGCCAGCACCAAGGGCGGGCCGGCCAGCAGGCGGGAAATCACGCGCCGCTCACCATCGCGGAAATGCGGCTCGCCGTAGCGGGCAAAGATTTCCGTGATTGGCATGCCTGCGGCGTTTTCAATTTCCGTGTCGGCGTCTCGAAAAGGTAGGCCCAAAAGCCCGGCCAGCCGCCGCCCGAGCGCGGATTTCCCCGCCCCCGGCAGCCCAACCAGCACAATGCTTGGCCGCGACGGATCGCGCCCTGCGGCGGGTTCGGGCAGGCCCGGCAGGGCATCATCAAAGAGAGAGTTGCGCATCTTGGGGCTGAGCGTTAGCACGATTTCAGGAAAGCGAGAGGGAGCCCCGCCGCCAGCATGTTCCGTAACCCGATTCTGCTGGTTGTTGCCGTGGTGTTTGGCCTGTTTGCCGTGGGCCTTATCCTGCTTGGCGCCTTTCCGCCCAGCGTGACCCCCCAGGCGGTGGAGCGTACCATCCCCAATGATCGCTTCCGCGGGCGCTAGACCGGCTGCCCAGGTGGGGCTTTCCCGCCATATTGAGGCGTTTCTGGAAATGCTAGCCGCCGAACGTGGCGCCGCGCGCAATACGCTGGCCGCCTATCAGGCTGATCTGCAGGATTTCGCGGGTTTTGCCGCTGCAAAGGGTGTGGCGCTGCATGGGGCGGATAGCGTCTTGCTCCGCGCCTGGCTGGCGGGCCTCGCAGCCCAGGGCCTGGCCGCGCGCACCCAGGCAAGGCGGCTTTCCGCCATCCGCCAATTCCATCAATTCTTGCTGCGCGAGGGGGTTCGCGCCGATGACCCCACCGAATTGCTGGAAGCCCCCCGCCTGCCGCAAAGCCTGCCCAAGGCACTCCGGGAGGAGGAGGTGGAGGCGCTGATCACCGCTGCCGCCGCCCTTCCCGGCAAGCGCGGGCCTTTGGCCGCGGCGGTGTTGGAAATGCTTTATTGCAGCGGGCTCCGCGTTTCTGAACTGGTCAGCCTGCCGGCGGCGGCCCTTCGCCCCGGCGCGCCCTTGATTGCGGTGCGTGGCAAGGGCGGGCGGGAAAGGCTGGTGCCGGTTTCCGAACGCGCCCGGGATTTGGCCCTGGCCGCCCGGCCCGAGGAAAAGGGCAAGCCCAGCCGGTTTCTGTTCCCGTCGCGTGGGGCGGGGGGGCATGTTACGCGCCAGGGGCTGGGCTTGATTTTGAAGGAGGTAGCGCTGGCGGCGGGGCTCGACCCCGCACGGGTCAGCCCGCATGTGCTGCGGCATTCCTTTGCTTCGCACCTTCTTCAACGGGGCGCGGATTTGCGCAGCCTGCAAATGCTGCTTGGTCATGCCGATATCGGCACCACACAAATCTACACCAAAGTGCTGGAGGAGCGGCTGCGCAGTCTGGTCGCCGAACACCACCCCTTGTCTAAACGGGGGGTCGCATCCCGGGCGGATTTGGGCTAACCCCCCGCCATGCGTCACTTTCTGGACTTCGAAAAACCCATCGCCGAGCTTGAGGGCAAGATCGAGGAGCTGCGTCGGACCACCGATGCCGGCGGCATTGATGTGGCCGATGAGATCGGTCGCCTCGGCGAAAAAGCCCAAGCGCTGCTGAAGACCACCTATGCCAAGCTGTCCCCCTGGCAGAAGGCACAGGTGGCGCGCCACCCGGACCGGCCGCATGCGACAGATTACATCGCGGCCCTGATCCAGGATTTTACGCCCCTCGCAGGTGATCGTGCCTTTTCTGATGACGCGGCGGTGGTGGGCGGCATGGGGCGCTTCCGTGGCCGCGCCGTAATGGTGCTGGGCACCGAGCGCGGGCATGACACCGAAAGCCGAGTAAAACATAATTTCGGCATGGCGCGGCCTGAAGGCTACCGGAAAGCGCGCCGCCTGATGGAATTGGCTGGGCGTTTCGGTATGCCGATCCTGTCCTTTGTTGATACCTCTGGCGCCTTTCCCGGCATTGATGCGGAAGCGCGCGGGCAAGCAGAAGCGATTGCGCGGTCTATTGAAGCTGGGCTTGATTCCCCCGTGCCCTTTATTGCGACCATCATTGGTGAGGGTGGCTCAGGCGGCGCGATTGCGTTGGCGGCGGCGGATCGCATCATCATGCTGGAACATGCGATTTATTCCGTGATCAGCCCGGAAGGCTGCGCTTCCATCCTGTGGCGAGATGCCGCGCAGGCGGCGACGGCGGCCGAAGCGCTTAAGCTGACGGCAGATGATTTGCGCAAGCTTGGTCTGGTGGATGTTGTTGTACCGGAACCTTTGGGTGGCGCGCATCGCGATGCGGCGGCGGTGATGGCGGCGCTGGGCGACAAGATCGAAACCCTGCTGACACCCTTGCTCGCCTTGGATAGCGCGACGTTACGCGCACGCCGGCGTGACAAATTCCTGGAAATGGGACGTAGCGCCTGAACCCTTTGGGCGGCACCTTATGATAGCGACTGATCCGGCGGCGGAACTCCGCGCGCGGTTCCTGCGCGGCTTTCCGGCGATTGCCTTAGTGATTTTTCTATCCGCTGTTGATCAGACCATCGTTGCCACTGCGCTTGCCGATATCGCCGCTGATATGGGCGGGATCGAACGCGTTTCCTGGATCCTGATTGCCTATCTGGTGGCGGCCACCTGCGCCGCGCCGGTATTTGGGCAGCTTGGCGATTTCTTTGGCCGGCGACGCTTGTTGTTTGTGGCGCTGACAATTTTCTTCACGGGCTGTGCCGGCTGCGCGCTGGCGCCCAATCTGCCAAGCCTGATTATTGCGCGCGTTATCCAGGGCTTTGGCGGTGGCGCGCTGCTGACGCTCACCCAGGCCTTGATCGGTGAGACTGTGCCCCCGCGCGAACGCGGCAAATTCCAGGCTTGGATTGCGGGGGCTTATGGCTTTGCCTCGGCCTTTGGGCCGGTGGCGGGGGGCTTCATCACCCAGGCTTTCGGCTGGCGCTTTATCTTTTGGTTCCTGCTGCCCTTGCCCTTAGTCTGCGCCTATATCGCGCGCCGCCTGCCCGATATTGTGCCGGACCATGCCGGGCGGCGTTGGCGGTTTGATTGGCTGGGCCTTGGGCTTTTCGTGCTGACCATGGGTGCCGCTTTGGTGGCACTTGATCGCGCGCGGCGTTTTGATGCGGCCTATCTGCCTTTGATCCTAGGCCTGGTCGCGCTGGCGCTTTTCGCTGGTGTCACCTTGCTGCGCGTAGAACGCCGCCAGCCCGAACCGTTGCTGCCGCTGCCC
>CAMCEP010000273.1 GCA_945873675.1 Asaia bogorensis | reverse complement strand
AGGCAGAAAAGCCACGCGTATTCAGGATTTTCGCCGCATAGGTCAATTCCATCACGCCAATTTGGCTTGCGATGGAGGTGGATTTGATGAAGCCCACCGCATAGCCAAATAGCGGCGGCAATACGACGCGCCAGGATTGCGGTGCGACGACCCGCGTGAGGACCTTCCAGCGGGAAAAATTCATCGCCTCTGCCGCGTCCCATTGCGGCGTTGGCACCGCTTCGATTCCGGCACGCGCAATTTCGGCCGCGAAGGCCGCCGCCGAGAGCACGACAGTGACAAGCGCTATGGTAAAAAGCGATGCCTGCGCGCCAGAAAGCTGAAACGCGAAAAACACGCACATGAGCTTCACCAGGAAGGGGATGCGGCGGAAAACTTCGACATAGGCGGTGGCCAGCAGGCGTATCGGCGCGATGCCGTACAGCCTGGGGTGGCGCCCAATGGCCAGGGAAAAGCCAATGGCGAAGCCGAAGGCCGCACCTAGATAGGAAAGCAGAAGTGTGTTCAGTAGCGCCTGGCCCAGGAACTTCAGGTTCCAGATACCGAAGAAGCGCGGCGCATCTTCAAGAAGCTGTTCCCACATGGCGTCAGAAAACCCGTGCCTTGACGCGAAACAACCATCGGCCAAGCAGGGCTAGCGCCAGTGAACACGCCAAGGTCAGCACCAGGTAAATGACTGCGACAATCGAGAAAACTTCAAGCGAGCGGAAGGTCAGTGAATTGACGTTATAGGCACGGCCCGTCAGTTCCTCGACTGCGAAAATCGCCGCGATGGAGGTAGTCATCACCTGGATGATGAATTGGTTTGACAGCGGCGGATAAAGCGCCTTGGCGATATGCGGCATCACCACATACCAGACGATTTGAGGGACCGAAAAACCCATGGCGCTTGCAGCGTCAATCTCTTCACGGCGCAGGGATTGGAAGCCGGCGCGCTGAATTTCGGTAAGATACGCGCCCGCATTGAGCGACATGCCGATCGCGACTGCGGCATAGGGCGAAAGCAGAATGCCCGCATCGGGCAGCACAAAAAAAATGAAGAATATCTGCACCAGCAGCGGTGTATTGATGAAAAAGGTTACATAGCCCTGCACCACAAGCCGCGCGGGACGCGGCCCAAAATGCAGGATAGAGGCATTCGTCAACCCAATCGCCCAGCCGACCAGGAAGGAAATCGCGGCGAGTTCAAGCGTAAGGATGGCACCGCCCAAAAGATAGGGAATATGCCCCGAAACCTGCGAATAAATAAGGCTGTAATTCACGCGCAATTCAAAAGAAGGGATTTACGGGAACCTTGGTGAACATCGGTCCATCGAACCATTTTTCCCAAGCGCGCTCAATCGTACCGTCCATATGCAGTTCATACAGCGCGATATTCAGCCAGTTGCGCAGCGAATGATTGTTCTTCGCAATACCAAGGCCGGAATAGGTCACCCCAAATTCCGGCACCGCCGTCACCTCCCACTGCACTTGCCGGAAGGGACGCAGCGCAAAGCGTACTGAATCAATTCCATCGAAGGAAGCTTGCGCCCTTCCCTGCGCCATGGCGCGATTGCGGTCCGGGTAATTATCCAGCAGGAGTACGCGTGCATTTGGGATCGCGCGTTGGATATAGGGAATGGCGGTAGTACCCCGCACCTGCGCAAGCGTCACATCAGGATTATTCAGCGCCGCAATACTCGTATGCCCGCGCCCCTGAATAGCGACAATCCCGTAATTCTCCGAATGAACGGGCACCGTATAGTCAATCACCTTGGCACGTTCGCTCGTGCGGCTCATCGCGCCCATGACAAAATCAATACGCCCTGAAGCGACCATGGGAATACGTTCTGGCGAGCCTACTGCCTGCAACGTCAACCGCACCCCCAGCTTACGCGCAATGGCGGCCGCCACCTCGGGCTCAAATCCATCAATTTCATTTTTCTCATTAAAAAGTGCGCGTGGCGGCAGGGTTGGGTTCACACCAACGCGGAGTTCCCCGGCGCGCAGCACATCCTCAAGCGGGCGGGCTGAAGCGGTATTGGGCGTAAGCAGCGCGGCTGCGGCGGCTGCAGCGGCGGCACCGCCCGCAAAAAGGGCCCGGCGATCAGTCATGTGCTCTTTCTCCCGTCCTGGCGCTGCGCCATCAATGGCGCAGGATCCTTGATGTGAACTCCTTCAGGCGTGGGCTGCGCGGATGGTCTAATACCTCCGCCGGCGGACCTGTTTCGATGATTGATCCTTGATCGAGGAAGACCACGCGGCTCGCCACTTCCCGGATGAAGGCCATCTCGTGGCTCACGATCAGCATGGTCATGCCATCGCGTTGCAGCGCGCGGATGGTATCCAGCACCTCACCGACCAGTTCAGGGTCCAGCGCAGCTGTGATTTCATCCAGCAATAGAATATCGGGCTTCAGCGCCAAAGCACGCGCAATGGCCACGCGCTGTTGCTGGCCACCGGAAAGCTCATCCGGATAGGAATTCACCTTCTCGGCCAAGCCAACACGGGCGAGCAGCGCGCGCGCCTCATCCTCCACCTCATTCTTGGCACGCTTTTTTACAAGCGTGGGTGCGATGGCGACATTGCGCAGCGCCGTCATGTTCTGGAAGAGGTTGTATTGCTGAAAGACGATGGCGAAGCGATCACGCGCGCCCCGCAGGCTTGCGCGGCTTGTGTAATCCACCAGCGTGCCATCCAGCGTCACCGCGCCGGCGCGTGGCTTCAGCAGCCCGACCAGCGTGCGCAGAATAGTCGATTTGCCGGAACCCGATGGGCCGATCAGCCCGATGACCTCTCCGCGCTCCACATCAAGCGACACATCGCGCAGCACATCGGCCTTGCCGCCATAGGAAACTGTCAGCCCTTGAATGGACAGGAATGCCAAACCCATGCGCCCCGGTTCTTGTTAGGTACCCATTCTCGAAGCTTTTCGCACATCGCGTCAAGCTGATGCCACAGTTGCACGGCGCCCGCGCTGACCTATTATCACCCGCATGAATCTGCGCATCGCCAATATCGCGCGTCCCGCGCCTGTCGCCATCACGATTGAGGGCGTTCCCATCTTCGCGCACCCGGGGGAAAGCCTAGCCGCTGCGCTGATCGCCGCCGGCCATTGGCGTTTTGGGGAAGGTGAGGATCCTGTTCGCCCGCGCACCGCCTTCTGCATGATGGGGGTATGCCAGCAATGCCTGCTGCGCGTTGATGGGCGGCTTGTGCAGGCTTGCCTTACGCCCGTTGTCGCCGGGCAGCAGGTGACAGCCGCATGATCTTTGATGTCGCAGTATTGGGTGGCGGCCCGGCCGGCATGGCGGCAGCGACCGAAGCCGCGCGCGGTGGTGCGCGAGTTGTGCTGCTGGAGGAATCGCCCGCGCCGGGCGGTCAAGTGTATCGCGCACCGCCGGCGGCCTTTGCGATGAAGCCGGATCGTGACCGGCAGGAAGGTGATGCGCTGCGTGCTGCGCTTGCCGCCAGCGGCGCCGATATTCGCACCGGCTGCCGTGTCTGGGGCTTGGGCGGCGGGCCGCTGGTACCGGAAGGGGAGCCCGCAGCACCCTTCAGCCTTTCGGCGCTGGGGGCGGATGGCGCGCCCTTCACGGTGCAGGCGCGCGCGCTGATTCTCTGCTGCGGCACACATGAACGGATCATTCCCTTTCCAGGTTGGACGCTGCCGGGCGTGATCGGCCTTGCCGCGGCAACCATATTGTTGAAGGCGCAGGGCATACTGCCGGGCCAGCGCGTGGTGGTGGCGGGCGCTGGGCCATTGCTTTATGCGGTGGCGGCGAAAATTTTGGCAGGGGGCGGTTCTGTCGCCGCGGTGGTTGACGCGGCAACGTCAGGTGAATGGCTGCGCGCACTGCCGGCACTTTCCGCGCGGCCCGATCTGCTGGCACAGGGCGCGGTCTGGCGCGCCAGGCTGCTCGCGGCGCGCGTGCCGGTGCTGGCGGGCGCGCAGGTGACAGCGGCTGAAGGCGATAAGGTTCTTACCAGCGTGCGCGCAGGTGAACGCGTCTTCCAAGCCGATGCGCTTTGCATCGGGCATGGTCTGGTGCCGGCCACGGAAGCAAGCCGCACCTATCGCGCGCGGCATGTGCATCGGCCAGAGGATGGCGGCTGGGTGCCCGTGCTGGATGCCGCGC
>CAMCEP010000272.1 GCA_945873675.1 Asaia bogorensis | reverse complement strand
GCTCTAGACCTTTGGTTGGTCGCATTTTCCGGAGAGCCAAGTGATTCCACTTGGCTTGAAAATGCTCTAGCTTCCCCATGATTTCGAATCATTGGGGAAGCGGTTATGGCTGAAGCGAAAACAGGACGGACAGGCGGCAAGCTTTTGGCTGATGCCTTGGTGGCCCAGGGTGTCACGCATGCGTTTTGCGTACCGGGTGAGAGCTATCTTGATCTGCTCGATGGGCTTTATGCCGTGCGCAACCAGTTGCAATTGGTGACCTGCCGTTTTGAAGCTGGCGCCATTCATATGGCCGAGGCCTATGGCAAGCTTACCGGCAAGCCTGGGGTTGCGATTGTCACGCGCGGGCCTGGCGCCTGCCATGCGGCCATTGGCGTGCATGTGGCGCAGCAGGATTCAACGCCGCTTGTGCTGCTGGTTGGGCAAATCCCGGTGGAGGAGACAGACCGCGAAACCTTCCAGGAAGTTGATTATCGCCGCATGTTCAGCCCCATCGCGAAATGGGTGACACAGATTGATGATGAAAAGCGCATCCCCGAATTGATGGCGCATGCCTTTGATGTCGCGGTGTCTGGCCGCCCTGGCCCGGTGGTGATCGCAATCAGTGAGGAAATGCAAAAGCGCATGGCGAACGTGCCGGATATCGGCCCCGCCGATGTGCTGCCGCCGCACCCCGCACCTGATGCAGTTTCGCGCATGATGGAGATGCTGGGGAAAGCCAAGCGCCCGCTGGCGGTGCTGGGTGGCTCCCGCTGGTCCGATCAGGGCAAGGCCGATATCCGCGATTTCCTGCTGGCCAATGATCTGCCGGTGGCGGTTGGCTTCCGCCGCCAGGGAATTTTCGACGGCAATTCGGAAAACTATGTCGGTGATCTTGGCGTTGGTGCCGATCCTGGGCTTGTTGCCCACGCCAAGGATGCGGATTTGATTATCGCGATTGGATCCCGCCTTGGGGAGACTTTCAGCCAGGGCTACACGCTGTTGGATATGGCGGGGGCGACGCCGATTGTGCATGTCTATCCCGAGCAATCTGAAATCGGGCGTGTCTATCGCCCCGCACTTGGCATTACCGCGGACCTGAACGCTTTTGCCGCGGCGGCCAAGGCTGCAGCGCCGATCAAGAAACCCACCTGGGCTGGCTGGACGCGGGATATGCGCGCCACACGGATGAAGCAGGCGGCAGCGCCCAATTACGAAGGGCCGCTCAACCTCGCGAAGGCCTTGCAGGATTTGGAAAAGGCTTTGCCGGCCAATACAATCTACACCACCGATGCCGGCAATTTCGCGACCTGGCCCACGCGCTTCATGCATGTGGGGCCGGGCCAGGATTTCCTTGGCCCCACCAATGGCGCCATGGGCTATGCGGTGCCATCAGCAATTGGTGCGAAAATTGTGTATCCGGAACGGACGGTGATTGGCTTTGTGGGCGATGGCGGCTTTCTGATGACGGGGCAGGAAATCGCGACCGCGTTCCATCATTCCGTCAATCCCATCATTCTGGTCTTCAATAACCAGATGTATGGCACCATCCGCATGTATCAGGAACGCACCTATCCGCATCGTGTCTCTGGCACGGCGCTGACCAATCCGGATTTCGCGCGCTTCATTGAAGCCTTTGGTGGCCATGGTGAGGTGGTGGAAAAGACCGAGGAGTTGGTGCCGGCAGTCCAGCGCGCACTCGCTTCCGGCAAGCCCGCGATTGTGGAAATCCGCATGAATCCGGAACAGGTGACCAATCGCGCCACCATTGCGGATTTGCGCGCGCAATCCGGCAAGGCCGCGCCGGCGGCGGCAGTTCCGGCCGCTGCCAAGCGCGGCCCGGCCCCGCGGCGGAGCGGGCCGCGCCCGCGTTGAAATCAGCTTTGCTGGGGCGCGGCTGGCCTGCGCCCCGGCAGATTCATGCCGGAAAAGCGCGTATCCAGATGCTCAATCTCAAGCCAGCCCATATCGCGGCCAAAGGGCTTGTAGATTGGGAAGGTTTTCAGAATGCCGAGTGTCGCCGCACTTTCCAGCGGTGAGATGAAGCTGCAATCCTGATCGCCGAATTGCGGCTGCGCCATCCAATGCGTCAATTGCTCGGCGGTGATAGCGAAAAAGCCGCAATGCGGATTGGTCGCGCGCTGAAAGGTGAGCGTCCTTGCCCCCTGGCGGCCTTTCAGGAAACGCTCATCCGGCAAGGCTGCTTCAAAGGGCGCGAGCAGACCCGGGCGCAACATGCCATCAATATAGGTCTTGAGCGCTGGGCCATTCGGATTGAATTCAAAACGATTGGGGAATAATACGCGCCGCCAGCCATAATCATCATGAAAGGCCAGGATACGCGGGATCATATCGCCGCCGGTGGGGCGCAGATCATCTTCGGAAAAGGCGAAGACATCATAGACGTTGCGCGCATCGGCAAAAAGCTTATGCGCTGTGAAGCCAAGCATGCGCGGATTATCAAGCTTCGCATCATAAAGCCGAACACCACGCGCGCGGCAGTAATCCGCATCAAGCAAATGGTTGTCGCCATTCACCAGAACAATGATGTCGAGCTGATCCGCGACGCCGACTACGGGTTCGAATTTCTTCTGCCAGACATTGATGCTGGAAACTGGGCCGTAATGCCCGCGCCAGGCATCAATCACGCTGCGGATGGCTGCCGCCCGCTGATCCCGCCGATGCGCATCGGTGGAGCTGTGGTTTGATCCCTCCTCGGCGCGAAAGAAATGCGCAATGGCGAGCAGGATGCGCATGCTCAGGCGGTTCCCTTGGAAAGCAGCTTGTCGAAATAGGCGATGGTATGAACCAGGCCTTGTTCAAGCGGGATGGTTGGTTCCCAGCCAAGCTTCGCACGCGCCTTGGTGATATCGGGCTGGCGTTGGCGTGGATCATCCACCGGGACAGGGCGGAAAACCATGCGCGATGCGGAACCCGTCAGCCGGATAACCGCTTCGGCTAATTCGATCATGGTGAATTCGCCCGGATTGCCCAAGTTGATCGGGCCCGTGACATCTTCGGGCGAATCCATCAGGCGGCGCAAACCTTCGACCAGATCTGAGACAAAGCAGAAGGAACGCGTCTGCTTGCCATCGCCATAGATGGTGATGGGATCACCGCGCAAAGCCTGTACGATGAAATTTGAAACCACGCGCCCATCATTCGGGTGCATGCGCGGGCCATAGGTATTGAAGATGCGCGCAACCTTGATCTGCAGGCGGAATTGACGGTGGTAATCGAAGAACAGTGTCTCAGCGCAGCGCTTGCCCTCATCATAACATGAACGCGGCCCGATCGGATTCACATTGCCCCAATATTCCTCAGGTTGAGGGTGCACATTGGGGTCACCGTAAACCTCGCTTGTGGAAGCCTGCAGGATACGCGCCTTTAAGCGCTTGGCGAGCCCCAGCATATTGATCGCGCCATGCACGCTGGTCTTCAGCGTCTGCACCGGATCATGCTGGTAATGAATGGGCGATGCCGGGCAGGCAAGATTATAGATCTCATCAACCTCCACATAAAGCGGAAAGGTCACGTCATGGCGCAGCAATTCGAAATAGGGATGCGTCAGCAGGCTTTCGATATTGGCCTTGTTGCCGGTGAAGAAGTTATCGGCGCAAAGAACCTCATGCCCTGCGGCCAAAAGCGCATCGCATAAATGGCTGCCGACAAAGCCGGCGCCACCCGTGACCAGGATGCGCTTGCGCGCGTGATATTCGCGTTTGATATCGCCCGCTATTTCCATCACCGCCCTACCGCGTAACCCTGCATGCCACGCGGATTGGCGCCGGCACGGATGGAGCCATCGGCTTCACGCCGCGCGCCAGTCAGCCGCCCTTCGGACCAATCGCCACCCGCTTCCGCCTGATGGCCACGCGCTTTCAGCGCAGCCAGCACTTCCGGCGCATAGCGCCCTTCAATCACCAGCTTGCCGGGCTTCGCACCGCGCGGCCAGAAACTGCTGATCCAATGTTCCGAATGGAAAGAAGGCGCATCAATCGCTTCCTGGATATTCATGCCGTGATGCAGCATCCGCAGCAGCATGATGGACTGCCATTGATCCTGCTGTTCGCCGCCAGGCGTGCCGAAACTCATCCAAGGCTTGCCATCGCGCAACACCAGCGCAGGGGAAAGCGTGGTGCGTGGGCGCTT
>CAMCEP010000271.1 GCA_945873675.1 Asaia bogorensis | reverse complement strand
AAACAACAGCCAAAAGGCCAACAGGCTGAAGGCCAGGATTTCGCCAAGCAGATTTATCATGCGGCATTCTCCGCGTTCAAAAAATCAAAGCCGGCCAGGGCATGGATTTGGGCGATGGCTTCCAATTCCGCGACCGAAACCCATTCATCCGCGCCGCCCATATTATGGGGCGTTGGGCCATAAACCACGGTGGGCAGGCCGGCCATGCGAAACCAGCGCGCATCGGAACCGCCAACGCGCATATTTACGGCCACGGGTTCATGCAGCACTTCCTCTGCCACCTGATGCACATGGCGGGTAATGGGCAAGGCAGGGTCGGTGTGGTTGGGTTCAAAGCAACGCAGCACACGCCAGGTGATGCCGGGAAGTGCATCCAGGCTTTCATGGAGTGCGGCGAGCAGCCGCGCACTTGGCACGCCGACCGGCAGGCGGATATCGCAGGCCGCGCGGGCTGCCGCTGGCACCAGATTGGGCGAGGCACCGCCTTCGACGCGCCCAATATTCACCGTGACACTGCCGAGCACCGCGGCTTCTCCGGCGCCCGATAGCGCTTCACTGATGCCGCGCGCGGCGGCGATGGCAGCGGTGACCGCGGGCGGTGCTTCGGGCGCCATGGCACGGAGCGCAGCAACGGCATCTAGCGCGGCGCGCAGCCGGTCAATGGCGTTGTCCCCCAAATGCACATGGGCACCGTGGGAGGCACGGCCGGCAGCCTCGATCTCGATCCAGACAAAGCCTTTTTCGCCAAAGCGCAGCACGCGCGGGCTGCCGGCATCGCCAATGATCACGCCATCCGCTTGTGCCAGGCCCGGCACGTTATCCAGCAGCCATTTGGTGCCAAGCGGGCCCATGCTTTCCTCATCGCCCGCAAGGGTCAGCAGGGCTTCCCCGCGCCAGGCCTCGCGATATTCGGCGAGCAGAGCGAAGGCCAGCATGGAAGCGGCGATGCCGCCCTTCATATCGGCCACGCCGCGCCCATAAAGCCGGCCATCGCGGAGCAAGCCGCCCAAGGGCGGCACGGTCCAGGGCAAAGCCTCATTCACCGGGTAGGTGTCCAGATGGCCATTATAGGCGAGCAAGCGGCCCGGCCCGGCACCTTTGATGCGCGCCACCAGATTGGTCACCTGTGGGTCGGTTTCATGGAGCGATACCTCGGCCGCGGGGGCCAAAGCGCGCAGCATGTCGGCGGCTTCTTGGGCAGCGGCGCGCACATCCCCTGGCGGGTTGGGGGAGGCTATGGCGGTCAGGCGCTGGGTCAGCGCCACGACCTCTGGCGCGCGGCGGGCGGCGGCGGCGGCGAAACTGGCGCGGGCGGTGGCATTCATATCGCTACCCTGAGGGGCAGCGCGGGCGCTTGCAAGCGGGAGGCGGCTTGTAATCCTGGCGCATGCGGGCATATCCGCCCCGAAAGGGCTTTCGGGCAGCCGCAGTGGCCGCCCCGCCGCCCCTGGAGAGACCCCATGCGCATAGATGCCATTCCCATCGGCAATGACCCGCCGAATGATGTGAATGTGATCGTTGAAGTCCCGATCGGTGGCGAGCCCATCAAGTATGAGATGGACAAGGCCGCGGGCACGCTATTTGTGGACCGCTTCCTGCACACGCCCATGCGCTATCCGGGGAATTACGGCTTTGTGCCGCACACACTTTCCGAAGATGGCGACCCGATTGACGTGCTGGTGGCCAATACGCGGCCCATCGTGCCTGGCGCCGTTTTGAATGTGCGCCCCGTTGGCGTGATGAAGATGGAAGATGATGGCGGGGGGGATGAAAAGATCATCGCCGTCCCTTCGACCAAGCTGACCCAGCGCTATGTCCATGTGCAGAACCACACGGACCTACCCAAGATCACCATTGAGCAGATCCAGCATTTCTTTGAGCATTACAAAGACCTGGAGCCCGGCAAATGGGTGAAATTCATCGGCTGGGGCGACGCCGATGAGGCCCGCCGCCTGATCCGGGAAGCGATTGAGCGGGCCAAAACGGCCTGATTTAGCCTGAAATGGGCGGGTTTTCAGCCGGAAACCCGCCTCCCCCGTTGCGCGCCTGCCCCGCCCCTTTTAAGGAAGTGCATCACTGAGACCGTCGTGGGGTGAGACTCCGCGCCGGTCCCCATGCCGGCGCGCGGCGGCCTTAACCGCGCCAAAAAGGGGGAGTCTACGCTTTGCTGACCTTATCGCTGATCCTGGTGATCGCGCTTGGGGCGTTGTCCATCGCCTATGGTGTGATCACTGCCAAGGATGTGCTTTCGCGCGATCCCGGTTCGCCGCGGATGCAGGAAATTGCTCTCGCCATTCAGGAAGGCGCATCTGCCTATCTGAAGCGGCAATACGGCACCATTGCCATTGTGGGCGTGGTGCTTTTCGCCCTGGTCGCCTGGCGCCTTGGCCTGGTGGTGGCCATTGGCTTTGCGCTTGGCGCGGTGCTTTCGGGTGCTGCGGGCTTTATCGGCATGAATGTGTCGGTGCGCGCCAATCTCCGCACCGCGCAGGCCGCGATGCAATCGCTCGCCGCCGGGCTGGATGTCGCCTTCAAATCGGGCGCCATTACCGGGATGCTGGTGGCGGGCCTGGCGTTGCTGGGTGTTGCTGTTTATTTCCTGATCCTGACGTTATTTGGCGGTCATGCGCCCAATAGCCGCACGGTGATTGATGCGCTGGTGGCGCTTGGCTTCGGCGCTTCGCTGATTTCGATTTTTGCGCGCTTGGGCGGCGGCATCTTCACCAAGGGTGCGGATGTGGGCGGCGATATGGTGGGCAAGGTGGAAGCCGGCATCCCTGAGGATGACCCCCGCAACCCCGCCACCATCGCTGACAATGTCGGCGATAATGTCGGTGACTGCGCCGGGATGGCCGCTGACTTGTTCGAAACCTATGCGGTGACCATGGTGGCCACCATGGTGCTGGCGGCGATTGCCTTTGCCGATCCGGCCATGATGGTGCGCGGCATGATCTATCCGCTGGCGATCGGAGCGGTTTGTGTGGTGACGTCCATCGTCGGCACGTATTTTGTGAAGCTGCCGGCGAATAATTCCATCATGGGCGCCATGTATCGCGGCTTTATCGTAACGGGCCTGCTTTCCTTGGTGGTGTTGCTGCCGCTGACCTATCTGGTCTTTGGCTTTGGCACGATGACTGCGGCTGGCACCAGCTTCAATTCTTTCGACCTGTTCCTGTGTGGCGTGGTCGGGCTTGCGGTGACCGGGCTGATTGTTTGGATCACGGAATACTATACCGGTACGGGCTACCGCCCTGTGCAGGCCATTGCTGAAAGCTCGGTCACGGGCCATGGCACCAACGTGATCCGCGGGCTTGCGGTTTCGATGGAAAGCACGGCCATTCCCGCGCTGATCATCATTGCGGGCGTGCTGATCACCTATGGGCTGGCCGGGCTTTACGGCATTGCCATTGCGGTCACGACCATGCTGGCCTTGGCCGGGTTTGTGGTGGCCTTGGACGCTTTCGGTCCTGTTACGGATAACGCGGGTGGCATTGCCGAAATGGCCGGCCTGCCCAAGGAAATCCGCCAGACCACCGATGCGCTGGATGCGGTTGGCAATACGACTAAGGCGGTCACCAAGGGCTATGCCATTGGTTCAGCCGGTCTTGGCGCGCTGGTGCTGTTTGCCGCTTATACGCAGGATCTGAACTACTTCGTTCAGAACCCGACGCTCTACCCGTATTTCCAGGGCGTGGGGAACCTGACCTTCTCGCTGTCTAGCCCCTACGTTGTGGTTGGCCTGCTGTTTGGCGGCTTGCTGCCTTACCTGTTCGGCGGCATGGCAATGACGGCGGTTGGTCGCGCGGCGATGAGCGTGGTGGAAGAAGTGCGCCGCCAGTTCAAGGAAAAGCCGGGCATCATGCAGGGCACCGAAAAGCCGGATTACGGCCGTGCGGTGGATATGCTGACCAAGTCGGCGATCAAGGAAATGATCATCCCGTCCTTGCTCCCTGTGTTGTCTCCGCTGGTGGTGTATTTCGGCATCAATGCCATCGCGGGTAAGGCGGCTGGCTTTGAAGCGCTGGGTGCCATGCTTCTTGGCGTGATCGTGACCGGCTTCTTTGTGGCGGTTTCCATGACCACCGGTGGTGGCGCCTGGGACAATGCGAAGAAGTACATTGAAGATGGTCATCATGG